>CAMZIO010000007.1 GCA_947307255.1 uncultured Clostridia bacterium
CGCAAGCGCGTGCACAACCTCAAGTACTACACCTGGGTCGAGCAGCAGGGCATGGACGTCGAGGACCTCAACGCCCAGTGGTACGACACCGAACACACCTGGGATGCCGTCCACGCGCAGGCGAAGGAACTCGACGAGCTGATCGAGGCGTTCAACGAGGAAGTAGGCCTTTTAAAGGCGCTGTAATGGGTTGAAAAGGCGGGGCCTGCGCCCCGCCTTTCTTGGGAGAACGACAATGGATCGAAAGCTTTTTGCCCAGGCGATGGGGAAGTTCTTTGCCGGTGTGGTCGTGATGGTGATTCTGCTGTTCGTCCCGGCGGGAACGCTGCGGTGGCGAAACGGCTGGCTGCTGATGGGGCTGCTGTTTGTCCCCATGTTCCTCGCCGGTCTTGTAATGATGGCGAAGAACCCGGAGCTGCTGCAAAAGCGGCTGCACGCAAAGGAGGAACAGGGCGAACAGAAGGTGGTCATCGCGCTGAGCGCGGCGATGTTTCTGACGGGCTTCATTCTTGCGGGACTCAGCTACCGCTTCGGCTGGCTCGCCCTGCCGCGTTGGCTTGTCCGTGCCGCGTCGGCGGTGTTCCTGCTTTCCTATCTGCTCTATGCGGAGGTGCTGCGGGAGAACGCCTATCTCTCGCGCACGATCGAGGTGCAGCAGGGGCAGAAGGTGATCGACACGGGACTTTACGGCGTCGTGCGACACCCGATGTACGCCGCGACGATCTTCCTGTTTCTGTCGATGCCGCTGATCCTCGGCTCGCTGCCGTCGTTTGTGGTTTTCCTGGCCTATCCGGCCATCATCGCCCGGCGCATCCGCAACGAGGAGCAGGTGCTTGAGCAGGGGCTGGAGGGATACGCGGCATACGAACGGCGCGTGAAATACAGGCTGTTTCCGCTGATCTGGTAAGGAGAGAGTATGAAAAACGTCAGATATGCAAAATGCGTCAACTGCGGCAGGATTTACGAGGCCGTGCCGAGCCTTACGACCTGCGGGTGCGGCGGTATCCTCGATATCGTCTACGATTACGGCTATATCCGGCAAAAGCTCACCAAAGAGAAGCTCAAGACGCGCCCGCATACCATGTGGCGCTACCGCGAGCTGCTGCCCGTCGAGGAGGATACGCCGGCGCCTCCGCTGCGCGTGGGCGGCAGCCCGCTGTACGAGGCACAGCGGCTGGGCAAGATGCTCGGAGTCAGGAAGCTGTGGATCAAGGACGACGGGCAGAATCCGACGGCTTCGCTCAAGGACCGCGCCTCCGCCATGGCGGTGGCCAAGGCGCGCGAGGCCGGGGCGCAGATCATCGCCTGCTCGTCCACGGGCAACGCGGCCAGCTCACTCGCCGGCAACGCGGCTGCGGCGGGGCTTAAAACCTTCATCTTCGTGCCCGAACGCGCCCCCAAGGGCAAGGTTGCGCAGCTGATGACCTTCGGGGCCAACGTGATTTCCGTGCAGGGTAACTACGAGGAGACCTTCGAGCTTTCCAAGGTGGCGATTGAACGGTGGGGCTGGTACAACCGCAACGCGGCGATCAATCCCTATCTCTCCGAGGGGAAGAAGACCGTCTCGCTGGAGATTGCCGAGCAGCTTTCCTGGCAGATGCCGGACTATCTTGCCATCTCCGTGGGCGACGGCTGCACCGTCGCGGGTGTGTGGAAGGGGCTCAAAGACCTCTATGAGATCGGCTTTATTGACAAGCTGCCGCGGCTGATCTCCGCCCAGGCGGAGGGCTGCCACCCGATCAACCGCGCCATCGCCACGGGGGAGGCCTGGTATCCCATGGAGGAAAATACTCTGGCGGACTCCATCGCCGTGGGCGTTCCGCGCAATGCGGACAAGGCGCTGCGGGCCATCCGCGAGTCGAACGGCCTCGTCGTGAACGTAACGGACGAGGAGATCATGGCGGCGCAAAGACTGCTGGGGACGACCTGCGGCGTCTTTGGCGAGCCGGCCGGCGTAACCGGTACGGCGGGGTTGAAGAAGCTGTGCGAGCAGGGTGTGATCGGGGAGGAGGACACCGTCGTATCCGTCGTTACGGGCAACGGCCTCAAGGACGTGGCCAACGCCATACGGTTTTGCGGCGAGCCGATGCGCCTGCCGAATGATCTCGATCTTCTGATTGACGAGTTCCAAAAACGCGGTATCCAGCCGTAACGGAAAAAACGAACAGCGGAGATTCGTTGAGTCGAATCTCCGCTGTTTTCAACTTCTGAAAAGGAATAATACTTGTCGGATTTTTTGCGCCGCACCATTCGCCAGCTGCGAACCCGCGCGTTCAAATGCCGGAAATCCCTGCGCGGGCGTCCTCCTTGCAGTATCCGTTTTACGCCTCGGGCTCGGCAGGAGGCGTGATCGTCTCCTCGGCTGCGGATCTGGCGGTCTCTTCGGCAGCTCTGGCGGCTTCCTCGGCAGCGCGGGCAGCCTCCGCCTCGGCGCGGGCGGCCTCGCGCCCCTCCTGACGGGCAGCCTCGATGGCGTCGTCCTTCTGCTTTTCAGCCTTTTTGATCTGCTTTTCCATCGCGTGCTGATTGAGCTTTTTCTCCGCCGCATGAATCAGATGGAACAGGTAGATCAGCGAGACTACGCCGACGCCGACCCAGCTCCACATGGACAGCGGGAAGAGCGTTTTAAGCGTCCAGTACTTGCCCTGGATGCCCATAAAGCAGCACACCACGCCGGCCGCCAGCGAAAGGCCGAACAGCAGCACGGAAAAGACGGATTTCACCGCCGAACGCTTGCGCTGGTGAAGGTAACCGATGAGAAACAGCAGACTCATCAACAGGAACGCGGGATACTGGGACAGCAGGATCAATTTGGTGCTAAGCATGGTGTGCCTCCTTATAAACTACACAGATTGCGCTTGAGATAGATCCCGTTGGGGGCGCCGATCACCGTGCCGCCGTTCACGGCAAGCGTGCCGCGCAGAAAAACCTGTGAAACGGCGCCCTCGGTGCGAAAGCCCTCGTAAGGGGTATAGCCGGCTTTGGACGACAGATCCTGTGCACGCAGGATGTGGCTGGCGTGAGGATCGTAGACCACGATATCCGCGTCGCTTCCCGGAGCGATGATCCCCTTGCGCGGATAAAGCCCATAGAGCTTGGCGGGGTTTTCGGAAAGCGCGCGGCACATACCGCGCAGGCCCAGACGCTTTTGGGCCACGCCCGCGGTGTAGATCAGCTCACCGCGCGTTTCCACGCCGGGCAGACCGCCGGGGATCTTCGTGAAATCCTCGCGGCCCATTTCTTTTTGTGCCAGGGTAAACGCACAGTGATCCGTCGAGATCGTCTGCACCCGGTCATGGCGCAGGGCTCGCCAGAGCGCCTCTGCGTCCGCCTTCGAGCGGATGGGCGGGGCGCAGACGTAACGCGCGGCCATGGAATAATCCCCGGCATAGTAGACCGAGTCGTCCAGCAGCAGGTACTGCGGACAGGTTTCGGAATAGACGGTCTGTCCGCGTTTGCGCGCAGCTTCGATCTCCCGCAGGGCCGCGCGGTTGGTGGTGTGTACGATGATCACCGGACAATCCGCCGCCTGCGCGATGCGCAGCAGCCGCGCCACAGCCTCCGCCTCCAGATAGTCCGGACGAGAGAGGGGGTGGGCGTACACGTCGGCGCCGTGTCCCCCGGCTTTGAGCTCCTCGATGCGCGCGTCGATCACGCCGGCATTTTCACAGTGAAAGCCGCAGATGCCGCCGCGTTTGCGCAGCGCCGTGAGCGCTCGGTAAATATCCCCGTCCGGCAGCATCATCGCCGGGTACGTCAGATACATCTTGAACGAAGTGATGCCCTCGTCGATCATCTCGTCCAGCTCGCGCTCGATCTGCTCGTTCCAATCGTCGATCGTCATGTGGAAGCCGTAGTCGCAGTAGCACTTGCCGTCTGCCTTCCCATGCCAGAGCGCCAGAGCGTGTCGCAGCGTTTCGCCCTTGTCGGGGCAGGCGAAGTCGATCACCGTGGTGGTGCCGCCGCGCAGCGCGCTGTACGTGCCGCTTGCAAAATCGTCCGCTGTGGTCGTGTTGCAGACGTCCAGAGCAAAGTGCGTGTGCGCGTCAATAAAACCGGGAAAGAGGTAGCAGTCCTTCACGTCGATGACGCGCGCGCCCGCCGTTTCGTCAAGATGCCCGACCTGGGTGATCTGCTCGCCGTCGATGAGCACATCGGCCCGGCGGCAGGAGCGACCGCTGACCACGTAACCACCCCGAAGAATGGTTTTCATCGCGATTCCTCCTTGGCTGATTCGATTCTGTCAAACAGTATAGCACATACTTTCACCGATTTCCATAGCGTTTGATAAAAGATGCACAAAAAAAGAAAAAACTGGTAATTGCCTTTTGTCGAATGATCTGGTATAGTATTCCGGTAGACATAAAACAATTCCGGAACCAAAGGAGACTCTTATGAAAAACCGCGCCATGCTGACCGCCGCCACGCTTTTGTTCCTTGCCCTGCAGCTGTTTGCACCGTTTCCGGCGCACGCTGCAGCGGATTGGGAGACGGGGGAGGCGGGAATTTCCCTGATCGAACGATACGAGGGGTATTCCGAGCAGATGTACCAGCTCAACGGCAAATGGTACGTCGGATACGGAACCTCCTGCGCCGCGGACGCCTATCCGAACGGCATTACCCGCGCGGAGGCGGAGACGCTGCTGCGCGAGGCGCTGAGCAGGTGCGAGCAGGCGATCAACGCCTTTTGCGCGCGCAACGGCGTCGTCCTCAGTCAGACGCAGTTTGACGCGCTGGTAAGCTTTACCTATACGCTCGGCGACGGCTGGCTTTCCGGCAGCAGCGATCTTTTGCAGCTCGTGCGCGGGGATAAAATGGCGACGCGCCTGGAAACGGCGCGTGCGTTTGGCATTTGGTGCCATATCGGCGGTAAGGCGAACGCTTCGCTTGCACAGCGGCGGCTGGAGGAGGCGGCGCTGTACTTGGACGGAGACACCGCCGCGGCGAAGAGTGAATTTGCCTATCTGATCATTGAGAAGGAGGCCGGCGTTTCCTACGCCACGGACTTTTCCGTATATTTGCGCGGCGGCGTTTACGACGCATTTCCGGAGATGACGCGCAGCGCCTTTTCACTCAAGGGCCTGCGCACGAAGGGGGGCAAGCTGATTCGGATCGGGGACACCGTATCCGATAACGTGATTACCTGCGCAGAATGGGAGGCGACGGCGCCCGTTACTCCGGTAACGCCCGTTACCCCTGTTGCGCCTGCCGCGCCGACCTATTCCGACGTCAGACCGGAGGACTGGTTTTACAGCTACGTTACCGATCTGAGCGCCGCAGGCGTGATCAACGGCCGCGGTAACGGCATCTTTGCGCCGCAGGATTCCGTTACCGTGGGGGAGACGCTCAAGCTGGTGCTGCTTGCTGTCGGCTATGACGAGCAAAAGCAGTCCGGCAGCCACTGGGCTGACGGTTACGCTGCGTTTGCACGCAACAACGGCTACGTGGATGGCGTGCTTGTTTCCAATCTGAACGCCGCTATGCCGCGCATCGAGGTTGCACGGCTGGCAGCGAAGGCAATGGGCCTTGCGCCCTCTGCGGCGGCGACGCCGTTTGCCGATGCAGACGACCCCTATCTGGTTGCGCTCTACGAATCGGGGATCCTGACCGGATCGTTCCAAAACGGCGTGCGCGTGTATCTTCCGACCGACGGCATCACCCGTGCGGAGGTTTCCGCCGTGATCTGGCGGATCTATCGCGCTGCGGAGGCTGAAAACTCCGCAAATCCCACGAATTCCCCGGAGTCCCCGGAGCCCGCAAAGCCGACGATCCTATACAACAATACGGAACTGGAGGTTCTGGAGGGCGTGCCGGTCAACCGCTATGATCCGAGCGGCTTTTTTCGCTACGGCAGCGTCATGACGTATACGGAGCCGGGCGTAACCACCCGGCTGGGGATCGACGTTTCCCGCTATCAGGAGGAGATCGACTGGCAGGCGGTGCGGGCAAGCGGGATCGACTTTGCAATCCTGCGCGTCGGCGGACGCTACTGGAGCTCCGGCGCGATTTACGCGGACGCCAGATTTAAGGAATACCTTGCCGGCGCGACGCGCGCCGGGTTGGACGTGGGGGTGTATTTTTACTCCCAGGCCATCACCCCCGCAGAGGCGCGGGAGGAGGCCGACTACGTGCTCGAACAGATTCGCGGCGCGGAGATCAACGCACCGGTGGTGTTCGACTGGGAGCTGACCGGCAGCGCCGACGCGCGCACCAACGGGATTGCGACGGACGTCCTGTGCGCGTGTGCGCGCGCATTTTGCGATCGCGTGCAGCGCGCGGGCTATCATCCCATGATCTATATCAACAAGTACGCGGGTTATATGAAGTACGATCTGCGAGAGATCGTGGACTACGACCTTTGGTTTGCGGAATATGACCTGGATGCGCCCACGTTCTACTACGACTTCCAGATGTGGCAGTATACCTCCAAGGGATACGTGGACGGCGTCAAGGGCAAGGTGGACATGAATTTGTGGATGATCCGATAAAAAGCGGTGAAGGCAGGATTTTCCCGTGAGATTGCGGAGGAGAAAGCCATGATAAAGAACGTAGCGATCGTGAGCCTTTCCAGAGGGACTATCGGAGAGGATTTTGTTAAGCATGAGGTGGATTTAGGCGTAGAAAGGTTAAAAAGCATGGGCCTGAACGTACGATTTATGCCGCACGCTTTGATGGGAATAGAATATGTTGAAAAACACCCGGAAAAACGTGCGGATGATTTGCTGCAAGCGCTCAAGGATCCAAGCGTCGATATGATTCTCTGCGCCATCGGCGGGGACGACACCTATCGTTTGTTACCCTATCTTTTTGAACATAACGAGTTGTCTGATGCCGTTTCCAATAAGATATTTCTGGGCTTTTCCGATACGACGATCAACCATTTCATGCTTCATAAGGCTGGCATGAAAACGTTTTACGGCCAGTCGTTTTTGGCCGATATCTGTGAAATAGGCAAGGATATGCTTCCCTATACGAGGCGGTATTTCAAAGAGCTGATAACGACAGGGACGATCCAAGAAGTGCTTCCAAGCGAAGTCTGGTATGAAGCGCGGACGGATTTCGGAGCAGGTCAGATGGGCACGCCTATGAAATCCCATGCAAATCAGGGGCTTGAATTGTTACAGGGAACGCCGGTCTTTTCCGGAGAGATTCTGGGCGGGTGCATCGATTCCATTTACGATATGTTTGACGGAGAACGCTACGCCGATATGCCGATGCTTTGCCAAAAATACGGATTATTCCCGGCGGCGTCAGACTGGGCCGGAAGGATTCTTTTGTTAGAGTCCAGCGAAGAAAAAATGGAACCGCAGAAATACGCAAAGGCGCTCACTGCCTTGAAAAAAACCGGGATTTTCCGTGTGATTTCCGGCGTGTTGGTGGGAAAACCGATGGATGAAATCTATCGGGAGGAGTACAAACAGGCTTTAAAGGTCGTCATCGGAGATCCGCAATTACCGATAGTCTGCAATCTCAATATCGGGCACGCGCAGCCGCGCTGCATCATCCCCTTCGGCGTTGAGGCGACGGTTGACGTGAACCGGCAGGTGATTCGTTTTTCGAATTGAGCGGCGGCTTCCGCTTTGCGCAGAAGCGCTTTGCTGCCTTCCGGCATAGTCGAAAGGACAAAACGATCCAGCGGGCGCGGCCAGGATGGCCACGCCCGCTGGATGATTTTTTTCGGCGGCAACCGCCCGTCGAAAGCCCTTCTTACGGATGGCGTTCCGGCAGCAGCAGGTTTCCTCGCTTGGGTTATAGGCCCAGCTCTACGGCACGGCGGAAACGAACCTCGCCGGCGAGCGCACGGTCGATCTGCTCGATCAGCGCCTCGCGGTCGCGGTTGAGCGTGCCCTTGAGGGGGAGATAGTTGGAAGCGTGGTTGGAGCGGAACACGCTGCCCTCGCTGTCGATATGTGCGAGCAGAATGCGGTTTTCTGCGGCCAGCTCCTGGGGGGAGAGCATCGTCAGCTCACCGCGCTCGATCCACTCGTGCAGCGGCGTGCCGGTGTAGACGCGAAGCGTCAGCATGGCAATATAATCCGGCTTGATGCGCGAGAGCGCCGCCGCCGTGTCGATTGCGTGCGTTTCGCTCAGCTCCTTGCCGCCCATGCCGTTGATCGCGGTAACGGAGGTGATCATCCCGGCGGCCTTGGCGCGCAGCGTATGCGCGACGATCTGCTCCACGGTTACGCCCTTATCGTACTTTGCAAGCAGTGCCTCGTTGCCCGTCTCCAACCCGATATAGACCATAGCAAGGCCGCGCTCGCGCAGCAGCTTGAGCTCCGCATCCGTCTTACGCAGGATTGCCTTGGTCGAGGCGTAGGCGCTCACACGCTCGCACTCCGGAAAGTACCGGCGGATGAAATCCAGCACTTCGAGCAGGTAATCCATCGGCAGAATCAGCGCGTCGCCGTCGGCAAGGAAGATGCGCTCGATTCGGCGGTACATACTGCGCGCCTCGGCCAGATCTGCGAGTACCTGCTCGAGCGGGTTGATGGAAAACTTCTTATCCTTGTACATGATGCAAAAGGCGCATTTGTTGTGGCTGCAGCCGAGCGTGCACTGTACAATCAGACTGTACGCCTCACTGGGCGGGCGGTAAACGCTTCCGGAATAATGCATAGTCGATCTCCTTGCTGCGGTGTGGATTGCTTCTTTTATTATCATATCATATCGTCCGCCGGAACACAAGGTGCATGTTTGCGCAAAAAACCGGGAGCGGAAAATCTTCCGCTCCCGGTTTTATGGCGTTACTTCTCGGCCTTGACCTTGATCCAAAGCTGGGAAAGCTCCTTTTGCAGCACGACGTTGTCGTGGAACATCTCGTCGTTCTTATAGTTGCTGCGGGGGAGATAGGCCTCGTTTTCGGCGTACAGATCCTCCTGAGTGCTCATTTCCTCCAGAACCTGCGCGTGGGGAGAGGCGTAGCCGACCGTTTCAGAGTTGTCGAACGCGGCCTCATAGGTGAGGAAGTAGTTGATGAACTCATGCGCCAACAGCGGATTTTCCGCGTTGGCAGGAATGACCATGGCGTCGCACCAGATGTTGGTGCCTTCGTTGGGCATGAAGAAGCCCATATCTTCGTTCTCGTCGAGAATGACCGTGGCGTCGCCGCTGTAAACCACGGCGATGTCCTTATAGCCGCCGATCATCGAGTCGATGACCTCGTCGGTAACGTAAATGGGATCCATCGTCTGGTTCATCTCGCGCAGCCACTCATAAGCGGCCTGGATCTCGTCGGAGTTGTCGGTGTTCATCGAATAGCCCAGTGCCTTGAAGGCCATCATGAACGAATCGCGTTCAGAGTCGTAGATATAGATCTGACCGGCGTAATCGGTGTCGCGCAGAATCTCCCAGCCCTCGGCCTCCATGACCTTAGGATCGACGTTTTCGGTGTTGTACACCAGACCCACGCTGCCCCAGAAGTACGGCACCGACCAGGTGTTGTCAGGGTCGTAATCCATATTGCGCACCGCGTCGGCAAGGTTGCCGAGGTTGGGCAGCAGGGAGTGATCCAGCGGCTGGAGATAGTCGCCCTTGATCAGTCGCTCGATCATGTAGTCCGAGGGAATCAGCACGTCATAGGAATCGCCGGCCTGCAGCTTGGTGTACATCATCTCGTTGGAGTCAAAATTCTCCATGATGACCTTTACGCCGAACTGCTTTTCAAAGTTCTGGATGACGTTTTCACCAAGGTACTCGCCGGGCATATAGACCTTGAGCACGGCGGAGCCGTACTTTTCAATCGCCTCGGCTTCGCTCTGCGCGCCGGAGGGCTTGGCGCCGCAGCCGACCAGGCAGAGGGAAAGGGCAAGCAGCAGAAGAACAAGTGCTTTTTTCATGTTTTTTACTCCTTTTTTGTTCGATTATTTTACTGGCTGATTTTTGGCGCTCCACTTTTCGCGGAGAACGGGAACGATATTGACGATGCCGAGCGTGAGCGTGATGAGCAGGATCACGATCGTGGACAGCGCGTTGATCGAGGGGTTGACGCGCTTGGACATCGTATAGACCAGGATCGAGATATTGTTCACGCCGTTGCCGGTTGTGAAGTAGGAGATGACGAAATCGTCAAAGCTCATCGTGAAGGCGATCAACGCGCCGGAGATGATGCCCGGCCGGATCTGCGGTACGATTACGCGGGTGAGCGCCTGGAACGGCGTCGCGCCCAGATCCAGCGCCGCGTCGATCAGATTCGGGTCGAGCGAGCGCAGCTTCGGCGTGATACTGAGCATGACGTAGGGGATGCAGAACATGATATGCGCCAGCAGCATCGTGCCGAGACCCTTGCGGACCGCCAGCACGCTGAAGAACATCAGCAGGCTGATCGCGGTAACGATATCGGGGTTCATCACGGGCAGGTCGTTGACCCGCTCAACCAGCAGTTGTACCGCGCGCCGGGATTTGGAAAGGCCGATCGCGGTGATCGTACCCACGATGGTGGAGATAGCGGTTGCCAGTACCGCGACAATCACGGTGTACATCACGGCCTCCATCATCGTCGGGTCTGCAAACATCTTTTCATACCAGCGCAGGGAAAAGCCGCTGAACTTTGTCAGGGAACGCGAATCGTTGAAGGAAAAGACGATGATGTAAAGGATTGGAAGATAGAAGAACAGAAGCGTCAGCACCAGGACGATCCGGGAGAGAAGGGAGGATTTCTTTTTCATCGGGCATCACTCCTTTCCGTTCGACGCGGCGGACACGTCGACCTTGCGCGTGAGGTACATCGAAAGCATGATGATCAGCGCCATGATCATCGAGATCGCGCTGCCGAAGTTCCAGTCGCCGGTGGTGAGGAACTGCGTTTCAATGATGTTGCCGACCAGCACGTACTGGCCGCCGCCGAGGAGCTTGGGGATAAAGAAGCTGGATACCGCCGGCAGGAACACCAGCGTAATGCCGGAGATGATGCCGGGCACGGACAGCGGCAGCGTTACGCGCAGGAAGGCCTGCACGGGGTTTGCACCCAGATCGTTTGCAGCGTTTAGCAGGCTCTTGTCCATCTTGGCGAGCGAGGTGTGGATCTGCAGGATCATAAAGGGAATGAAGTTGTATACCATGCCGAGGATAACGGCAAAGCTGGTGTGGATCATCTGTACGGGACCGATGCCGAACACGCCCAGCAGACTGTTGAGCACGCCCTCATCCTGCAAAATGCCCATCCAGGCATAGGTGCGCACCAGCATATTGACCCACGTGGGCATCGTGATCAGCAGGATCATGACGGTATTGGCGTGTTCGCCCATCTGGGCGATGATATAGGCGATGGGGTAGCCCAGCAGCACGCAGATCAGCGTCGTAATCACGGCGATGAGCAGCGAGCGCCACAGCACCGCGCGGAACACGCTGTCCGTGATGAAGCGGTGAAAGTTTTCCAGTGTGAACTGAAAGGTCAGAACGTCGTTGCCGGAGACGGTGAAGGCGTACAGTACGATCAGCAGCATCGGCACGATGATCATGACCGAGATCCACAGGACGTAGGGATAGGTCATGGAACGAAACTGTTTCACCGGTGGACTCCTTTCTTCATCACGTGGATGTCCTCGGGACGGAAGATCAGACCCACCTCGGAGCCCTCCTCCGCCGCGCGGGTGGTGGAGACCTTATATTCGTAGCCCTCCGTGCAGAAGGTTACGTCGTAAACGCCAGGAGTGATCGTTTCGGGATCGAAGTCGTACTTTACGTCCGTGATCTCGACCTGCTCGCCGTCCTCCAGGCTCCATGCCGACGCGCTGGCCCAGGTTTCCAGATCGGTGTCGAGCGCCATGCTCTCCTGGATATCCTCCACCTTCTTGAAGAAGTTCATCGCGTAGATCTCTTCCTGATAGACCTTGCTGACCACGCGGTTTTCCGCCACGACCAGCGCCTTGACGGTGATGGACGTGCCGGCGGCGGTGGAGAAGGTAACGGTATAGTTCCCGGTTTCGCCCTTGATGTCGTTGACGACGGTCTTGATGGAAACCGGCTCCTCCGTTTCGCTGTCCCATGCCTCGGCCGAGGCGAGCGCGACGATCTTGGCGTCGTCCAGCTCGGATACGTCCTCCACGTCGATCAAAAAGCCGTTGGCGCTGATCTTTTCACCGGCGGCGTCGTTGACGACGGGCTTATCCTGTGAAACCTGCATCTTGACCGTGATGGAAGTGCCCACGCGGGTCTCGACCACGGTGTCGTAGTGCATCCCCTTAAAGAGCTGGGACTTGACCACACCCTTGAGCATACCGTCCCCGCGCGGAACGATGTCCAGGTGCTCCGGGCGGATGACCACGTCCACCTTTTCGTTCTTTTCAAAGCCGCGGGCGTTGCAGCGGAATTTCTTGTCCTCGAAGACCACCAGGTCGTCCTCCAGCATCACGCCGTCGATGATGTTCGTCTCACCGACGAAGCGCGCCACGTATTCGTTGACCGGGCGGCGGTAGATCTCAGTGGGCGTGCCGATCTGCTCGATCTCGCCGGCGTTCATTACGACGATCTTGTCGGACATGGTCAGCGCCTCTTCCTGATCGTGCGTAACGAAGATGAAGGTGATGCCGACCTCCTCCTGAATATATTTGAGCTCGTGCTGCATCTCCTTGCGGAGCTTGAGGTCGAGCGCGCCGAGCGGCTCGTCGAGCAGCAGCACGCTGGGGTCGTTCACGAGCGCGCGGGCGATGGCGATGCGCTGCTGCTGGCCGCCGGACATCTCGGTGACGTTGCGCTTGGCGTAATCCTCCAGATTCACCAGACGCAGCATACGCATGACCTTCTGCTCGATGACGTCCTTGGGCTCCTTCTTGATCGTCAGACCGAAGGCGATGTTGTCGTAGACGTTCATATGCGGGAAGAGCGCGTATTTCTGAAACACGGTGTTGATCTCGCGCTTATAGGGCGGGACGTTGACAATGTCTTCCCCATCGAAGAGGACCTTGCCCTCGGTGGGCTGCAAAAAGCCGCCGAGGATACGCAGCAGCGTCGTCTTGCCGCAGCCGGAAGGGCCGAGCAGCGTAACGAACTCGTTTTCGTAGATGTCCAGGTTTATGCCCTTGAGGACGACCTGCCCGTCTTCAAAGCTCTTGACGATGTTTTTGAATTGAATCAGTTTTTTCTTTTCTTCGGCCATGATCGCATTCCTTCCTATTCTATATTTCAACGCACGATGCGGGATTAAAACAGCGGGGGAGTCGAAACCCAAAGCACGCGAGCGGCGCTTTTCCGTTCGTTGCAGAGCTTGTGGAACGTGCTGCCGTGGAGATAAAACGTCTCCCCCTTGCGCAGCACGGCGCGCTTGCCGTCGCAAATGAGGAGCACCGATCCGTCGAGCACGTAACCGAACTCCTCGCCGCTGTGCGGCTGGACCTCAAACGATTCGCCGCCGGAGGGCAGCTCCAGCAGGATCGGTTCCATCTTGTTTTTCTGCGTGTTCGGTACGATCCAGTGCACGGTGCAGCCCTCCCGCACGTCGACGAAAAAGTCCGCGTCGCGGAACAGGTACTGCTCGTCCCGGTCCTCTTGGAAGAACTCCGCCAGGTTCGTCCCAAGCGCTTCCAGAATGTCGTCGAGAGAATCGACGGACGGGGAGGTGAGGCCGCGCTCCAGTTGGGATAAAAAGCCCTTGGTCAGCTCGCTCCGGCTGGCAAGCTCCTCCAGCGTCAGACCCTTCTGCGTGCGCAGCTTTTTGATTTTACTTCCAATGTCCATGCAAAAAACTCCGTTCGATATAGTAAACTTTGCGTTTCATTAAATAAACCAAAGTGATTATACACGACTATTTTCAAAATGCAACAGTTAATTAAACTTTTTGTTTGATAAAATAAACAAAAATGCGAAAAAAAGAGGAAGTGAATTGCACTTCCTCGTCTTATCCAAAGTATTTTTCCGCAAACGGGACGCTTTTGACCTCAAATTCCCTCCCGCGCAGGTAGTTCAGCGCGCCTGCGTCGGTGGGGAAGGCGAAGCGGAGCCGATAGGAATAGAGCGCCTGCGCGCCCTCGCCGTAGCGCCGGTTTGCCGCGCCGTTGCCGTACTTCCCGTCTCCGAGCAGCGGATAGCCCAGATCGGCAAAGCTCGCCCGGATCTGGTGCGTGCGCCCGGTGAGCAGCTCGACGCGCACCAGCGTCAGCTTGCCGCGCGTTTGCAGCGTTTCGTACAGCGTTACGGCGCTGCGCCCATCCGGGACGGGGTGGTGGTATACGCGCACAAGGTTATTCTTTTCATCCTTGCGCAAAAAGCATTCGATGCGTCCGCTGGGCGGCTGCACGCGCCCCAGGCAGATGCACAGATAGAATTTGTCGATCTCGCGCGCCTTGATCTTGTCGTTGAGAATGCGCAGCGCCTCGGCGTTTTTCGCCGCAATCACGATGCCGCCGGTGTTGCGGTCGATCCGGTTGCACAGCGCGGGGGTGAAGGCGTTTTCCTCCCGTGGCCGCCACGCCCGCGTTTGATACAGATAGGCGAGCATATGGTTTGCAAGCGTGTTGACCTTCTCGTGCTCGTCGGCGTGGCAGAGCAGTCCAGGCTGCTTGTCCAGCAGGAGGATATTTTCGTCCTCATAGACGATGTTCAGACGCGGCACGGCGATCGTGAGATAGGCGTTGCCCTCGCAGGGCTCGTCAAAAAACTCGTCGTTGAGATAGCATTGCAGCACGTCGCCCTCTTCCAGGCGCGTATCGCGGCTGGCGCGCGCACCGTTGCGCTTGATGCGTTTTAAACGGATGTACTTTTGCGCCAGCGAGGCGGGCAGCAGGGGGATGGCCTTGGCAAGAAAGCGGTCCAGCCGCTGGCCGGCGTCGTTTTTCCCAATTTGAAATTCCCGCATCCGCTCACCTCCGTACCTGCGGTTTGCTTTATTGTAGCGGAAGCGAAAAGAAAAGTAAAGAAAGCAGAGAAAAATTTTCCCGGAAATCTGTAAAAAGTGTTTGACATTCCAAAATGTATTTACTATAATACTACTCGTGTCATTGCGAGGTGTATCATGCTTTTAGATGTAAAAGGGATCATTAATACCCCCGGAGGCAGAATGGACCTGCGATTTGAGCAGGACCTTTCTGATGTGGACTTCGGCGGCGTATGTCCTGCGGTTCGCCCTGTCTTAGTGGCAGGTCAGGTGCGCAACATTGCGGGGATGCTCCGGCTGCAGCTGGAAGCGGATACGACGCTTTCGTGTGTGTGCGACCGCTGCGCAGCGACGTTTGACAAGCCGTTTCACCTCTCGCTGGAGTATCTGCTGGCGGAGGAGTTGGAGGGCGAGGAGAACGACGATATCCTGCTGCTGGACAACGGTACCATCGACCTTGCAGAGCTTGTGAGGGAGGCGTTCATCCTCAATATGGATACCAAGACCCTGTGTCGCGAGGATTGCAAGGGTCTGTGCCCCGGATGCGGGGCAAACCTCAATGAAGAGGCTTGCCGCTGCAAAAAGGAGATCGACCCGCGTTTGGCAGCCCTCGCAAAGCTCTTGGAATAAGAAATAAAATTTACTGCGATTTGCAGTTTACAACCAAGGAGGTGTCACCATGGCAGTACCTAAGGGGAAAGTATCCCGCGCGAGACGCGATAAGAGACGCAGCTCTCACTGGAAGCTGACGGCGCCGGCCCTCGTCGCCTGTCCCAAGTGCGGTGCTCTGCATCAGCCTCACAGAATGTGCCCGGAGTGCGGTACCTATAACGGCCGTCAGGTCAAGGTTATCGAGTCCAAGGTCGCCGCTGAGTAAGCGGGGGTTTTCGGTTTTCAAAACTGTGAATAAAAAACAGCGTGGCAGTTTGCCACGCTGTTTTTTTCCAAAATAGCGGTCGAACGCTATTTTGACGGAGCGCGCACCTTGCCCGCGCGCGCAGATGCGGTCAATTTGTGCCGGAGAACTTCTGCTTGACCTGCTGTACCTGCTGGGACTGTGCCTGCTGCGCCGTGTACCAGCCCTTTTCGCTCATCTGGCGATAGACGTCCTCCTGCATCCCCAGCGCGCCGGTCAACGCGCTTTGGAATGTGCTACGCACGTTCGGAGTGGCAGACTCGATGGTGCCGTGCATATAGAGATCGCACACACCCTTGGTCGTGAGCAGGATATTTTCCATGATGCCTCTGTCGTCCATTTGCTGCCTCCTTACACGAGATTGTAGAATTTGCCGAAGCACTGCTCGTTCTGACTGATCAACTGCTGTACGTGCGTGCGCAGCTTGGGATCGGTCAGCTCGTTTGCGGCGTTGCGGCACTGGAGCGTGAGGAACTGCGCGTGAGAGAGCGCATCTTCCACATACATTAGCTCTTTGGGACTCATATTTCATCACCTCGACGGTAGTATGAACAGAATCCGGGCGGTTTATACCAACAAATATCTCCGTTTCCGGTTGTCTTTTTTTGAAATTGTGATATAATTTTTAGGAATTTATTTGCAACAAGGAAGGACGAGCGATATGGACAGAGACGAAATGCGCAAGGACGGGTATTTTGACGAACCGCAGCAGGACGCTCCGGTGCCGGAAGAGCGCGCAAAAAGAGAGCTTTACGAGTGGGTGCGCTCGCTGGTGGCGTCGGTGATCGTCATCACGCTGCTGTTCACCTTTGTGATTCGGCAGATGGGCGTGAAGGGCCCGTCCATGATCCCCACGCTTCAGGAGGGGGACCGGCTGCTGGTGCTCAACGCTCTGATTTGCGGCGAGTATCAGCGCGGCGATATCGTCATCGCGCGCAAGACCAGCCTTTCCCAGGAACCGATCGTCAAGCGCGTTATCGCGCTGGGCGGGCAGACGGTGGACATCGACTTTGAAAGCGGCGCCGTTTTCGTCGACGGCGTGCAGCTTCAGGAGGACTACGTCAACGACCTCACCTACACCGCGGAGGGCGTGTCCTTCCCGCTTACACTGGGGGAGAATGAGGTGTTTCTCCTGGGGGACAACCGCAATTACAGCACGGACAGCCGCGATACCCGCCTGGGCCCCGTCGACCGGCGGCTTCTGATCGGCAAGGCCGTGTTTCTCGCCTTCCCCGGGGAGGATTCGCTGACTGAAAAGCGTGATTTCAGCCGGATCGGCTTCCTGAATGGGAAGGGAGAGTAAATCATGCAGCTTGATCAATTGAGTTGGTTTCCCGGCCACATGACCAAGACCCGCCGTATGATTACGGCGGAGATCGCCAACATGGACGCCGTGTGCGAGATTCTCGACGCCCGCATCCCTCTGTCCAGCCGCAACCCCGATCTGGACGAACTGACGGCGGGCAAGCCGCGCATCGTGGTACTCAACCGTGTCGACCAGGCGGACGGCGCGCAGACCAGACGCTGGGCGGCGTATTTTCGCGCGCGCGGTTACGCGGTGATCGAGGTGGATGCAAAATCCGGAGCGGGGGTCAAGCAGTTTGCCGGCGCGGTGCGCGCGCTGCTCAAGGATAAGATCGCCGCTTATGAAGCGAAGGGACAGGTCGGGCGTGTGCTGCGTGTGATGATTCTGGGTATTCCGAACGTGGGAAAATCCACCTTTATCAATAAGGTTTCGGGGAAAAAGAGCGCCAGGGCGGAGGACCGGCCCGGCGTAACGCGCGGCAAGCAGTGGGTGCCGGTGGACAAAACGCTGGAGCTTTTGGATACGCCGGGCATCCTCTGGCCGAAGTTCGAGGACCCCGAGGTCGGCGTCCGTCTGGCCTTCACCGGCGCGATCCGCGACGACGTGATCGACACTGAGGAGCTGGCCGTGCGGCTGATGGATTACCTTGGAGAGCATTATCCTGCGACGCTGACGGAGCGCTATAAAATCACTGTGGAGGCGGGGGACGACGGGTTTTCTCTGCTGAACAAGGCGGGGCGCAAGCGTGGCTTTCTGATTGCCGGCGGCGAGGTGGATACCGAGCGTATGAGCCGTATTTTACTGGATGAATTCCGCGCTGGCAAGCTGGGACGCTTTACACTGGAACAAGCGCCGGAGGTGTGTGAATGAGCCTGGATTGCAGCTTTGAGCGTGCGGCGATGGCCGCGGGCTACCGCCGTATCTGCGGCGTGGACGAGGCGGGCGCCGGCCCACTGATGGGCCCGGTGTACGCCGCAGCGGTGATCCTGCCGGAGGATTGCGAGATCCCCGGCCTGGACGACTCCAAAAAGCTGACGGAAAAGCGCCGCGAGGCGCTCTTTCCCGTGATCTGCGAGACGGCGATCGCCTATGCCGTCGCCTTTGCGACGGAGCAGGAGATCGACGAAATCAACATTCTCAACGCCCGTATGCTGGCCATGCAGCGTGCCATCGACGCGCTTTCCGTCAAGGCGGACTTTGCCCTCATCGACGGCAACCGAAACGGCGGTATCCTGCTGCCCAATCAGACCGTCGTGCACGGCGACGCCAGGAGTATGAGCATTGCGGCGGCCTCCGTGCTGGCAAAGGTCAGCCGGGACCGCTTCGTGGTGGACGTGCTGGATAAGCAGTATCCGCAGTATGCCTTTGCCAAGCACAAGGGCTATGGGACGAAGCTGCACTACCAGATGCTGGACGCCTACGGTCCCAGTCCCGTGCACCGCAAGAGCTTTTTGAAAAAATGGGAGGCAAATCAATGAGTGCGCCAAATCGCGGCGCCTGGGGAGAAGCGCAGGTGGCGGCGTATCTCCGCCGCCGCGGCTATGCGATCGTTGCATCGAACTACCGCTGCCGCTTCGGAGAGATTGACGTCATCGCGCGCGACGGCAAGACGCTCTGCTTCGTGGAGGTCAAGCTGCGCAGCGAGGTGCGCCATGGTCTCCCGCGGGAGTTTGTTACTGCGCGTAAGCAGGAGAAGCTGCGCACGACGGCGGAATACTATCTCAGCGCGCACGAGCTGGACGTGCCCGTGCGCTTTGACGTGGCGGAGGTTTACGCCGATCAGGGGAACCAAACTGCCGCGCCGCGCATCGAATATATCGAGAACGCTTTTTAGGAGGGCTGCTATGGCGATTCCGCTTTTTGACGCGCATTGCGACACTGTCAGCTGGTGTGAAAAGCTCGGCTGGTCCCTGCGCGAGAGTGAGGGGCATCTGGACCTCAAGCGGCTGAGCGCTTATGAAAAGGCCGCGCAGGTGTTTGCCATCTTTCACAATCTGGCGAAGGCGCCGGCGGACGGGATGTTTGCCGAGGCAAAACGCCAGCAGGCGGTTTTTGCGCGGGAGATGGCGAGAAACGGCGATCTGACCGCTCCGTGCCGCAGCGCGGCGGAGATCCGCCAGGCCAACGCTGCGGGCAAGGTCGCAGCGCTGCTCTCCTGCGAAGGCAGCGAGCTGCTCAACTGTGATCCGGCGAATATTGAATGGGCAAAACGAGTCGGTGTAAAGTCAATCAACCTTACGTGGAACCACGCGAATCTGATCGCCGGCTCGCACTGCGCGCAGCCGGACCGGGGGCTCAACGATCTGGGCCGCGCCTTCGTGCACAGCGCGCAGGAGGCGGGGATCCTTATCGACGTGTCGCATTGCTCCGATCCCGCGTTCTGGGATCTGATGCAGATTACGCAAAAACCGGTGATCGCCTCGCATTCCAACGCTCGCGCCGTTTGCGCGCATACGCGCAACCTGACGGACGATATGTTCCGTGCGATCGTGGAAACCGGCGGCGTCGTGGGGCTGAACGTTTACGTGCCCTTCGTTGCAAAGGGAGAGTCGGCCGGTATAGACGATCTCGTGCGCCACGTGGAGCATTTTCTCTCGCTTGGCGGGGAGAAGAGTCTGGGCCTTGGCGCCGACCTGGACGGGTGCAGCAGCCTTGCCGGCGGATTGCGCGGCGTGCAGGATATGACGGTGATTTGGGACGCGCTTGCGCAGCGCGGTTATCCGGACGCGCTGCTGCGGGACGTTTTTTATTACAATTTTCTGCGTGTTTTTGACTAAGAGGAGGGGGAAGCGATGGGCAGCGGCTACGGGGAAAACGTCCGCATCAGTATTTTCGGCCAGTCGCATTCCGCTGCGATCGGCGTAACGATCGACGGCCTTCCGGCCGGGGAGACGCTTGATCTGGCGCAATTGCAGCGTTTTTTGAATCGGCGTGCGCCGGGGGGAAAAGAATACGCCACGGCCCGCCGCGAGTCCGACGTGCCGGAGATTCTCTGCGGCCTGGTTGGCGGACGTACCTGCGGCGCACCGCTGACAGCAATTATCCGCAACGGCGACGCGCAGCCGCAGGACTATGCGGCGTTAAAGTCTACGCCGCGCCCCGGCCATGCGGATTTTACCGCGCAGGTGAAGTTTGACGGGGCGCAGGACGCGGCGGGCGGCGGGCATTTTTCCGGCCGTTTGACCGCGCCGCTTTGCATTGCCGGCGGCATTTGCCTGCAACTGCTTGCGCGCGAGGGGATCCGCATGATTTCCCGTATCGCGTCCATCGGCGGCGTTTCTGACGCGGGTGAGCTGACGGAATCCACGGCGGACAAGCCGTTTCCCGTGGTCAGCGATGCGCGGGGTGAGCAGATGCGCGCGGCGATTGCCGCAGCGCGTGCGGAGGGAGACTCCGTGGGCGGTGTGATTGAATGCGCGGTGCTCGGCGCGCCCGCTGGGCTGGGCGAGCCGATGTTTGGCGGGATGGAGAACCGCATTGCCGCCATCGTGTTCGGTATCCCGGCGGTCAAGGGGATCGAATTCGGCGCAGGCTTTGCCGCCGCCGCGATGCGCGGCAGCGAAAACAACGACGCCTTTGCCCTGCAGGACGGCCGCGTCGTAACAAAGACCAACCACTGCGGCGGCATTCTCGGGGGGATCACCACGGGTATGCCGATCCGTTTCTGCACGGCGATCAAGCCGACGCCCTCCATCGCGCATGAGCAGGAGAGTGTGGACCTTGATACGATGCAGAACGTGAAGCTCCGCGTCGGCGGGCGGCATGATCCCTGCATCGTGCCGCGGGCTGTGCCCTGCGTCGAGGCTGCGGCGGCAATCGCCGTGTACGACGCGCTGCTCGCACGCAGGCGGGAAGTGAGGAAATGAGATGGAGCTGAAGGACTATCGTGCACAAATCGACCGCATTGACGCGGAGATGATCCGCCTGTTTGCCGAGCGGATGGAGCTTTCCGCACGGATTGCAGCCTATAAAAAGGCGCACGGCCTCGCCGTGCAGGACCCACTGCGCGAGCAGGAGAAGCTGTACGCCGTGAGGAAAGGATTGCCTGCGCCGCTGCAGGAATACGGCGCACGGTGGTATGAGCAGCTCTTTGCGATCAGCCGCCGTTATCAGCGTGCGCTTCTGGACGGAAACGGCGGGGTGGAGTGATGCTGCGCTGCGGTTTGCTCGGAGAGAAGCTGGGACACAGCTATTCGCCCGCGATCCACGCGCGCCTGGGGGATTATTCCTACCAGCTGTTTGCCTGCCCGCGGGAGGATTTGGCGCGCTTTCTGCAAAGCGGGGAATTTGACGGTCTCAACGTCACGATCCCCTATAAGAAAGCGGTGATTCCGTACTGCGCGGCGCTTTCGGACGCGGCGAGGGCCGTCGGCAGCGTGAATACGATCGTCCGATGCGCGGACGGTACGCTTTACGGCGACAATACGGACGTGTTCGGCTTTCGGTATATGCTGCGCCGCAACGGTGTTTCGGTGTGCGGAGCGAAGGCGCTCGTGCTCGGCAGCGGGGGCGCCGCTGCCGCGGTGTGCGCCGTGCTGCGCGCGGAAGGCGCACGGGAGGTGCGCGTGATCTCCCGTACAGGCGCGGACAACTATTCCAACCTTGATCGCCACGCGGATGCGGAGGTGATCGTCAACGCAACACCCGTGGGGATGTACCCGAATAACGGCGCATCTCCCGTAGATTTGCAGCGTTTCCCTAAGCTGGCGCTGGTGTTGGACGTGATCTACAACCCCGCGCGCACCGTGCTGCTGATGCAGGCAGAGGAACTGGGCATTCCGAACCTGGGCGGATTGCATATGCTCGTCGCGCAGGCCAAGCGCAGCAGTGAAATCTTTACCGGCACGGTGATCGACGACGCGCGGATCGACGAGATCGAATCCGCGCTTTCTCGCAGGATGCGGAACATCATTCTCATCGGCATGCCGGGCAGCGGCAAGAGCACACTGGCGCGCCAGTTGGGCTGGGCGCTGGGGCGTGAAGTTCTGGATGCCGATCGGTGCGTCGAGCACGCCGTCGGTATGCCGATCCCGGAGTTTTTCGCGCGATACGGGGAGGAGGCGTTCCGCCGGCAGGAGACGGCGGTGCTGTGCGAGCTTGGCAAGCGCTCCGGCGCGGTGATCGCTACCGGCGGCGGCTGCGTAACACGGGCAGAAAACTACGCCCTGCTGCACCAGAACGGGACGATCCTCTGGCTGCGCCGCGCACTGGATGCGCTGAGCGTCGAGGGACGTCCGCTCTCGCAGCGCGGCTCGTTGGAGGAGATGTATGTCGCGCGCGCGCCGCTTTATGCGCACTTTGCCGACGCTGCGGTGGATAACGACGGGACCGTTGACCAAACGCTCCGGCGCGCGCTGGACGTGCTGGGGCTGCGCGGCGCACACGAGAACGATTAGGAGGACGAGATGGATCGAAGCAAATTCGTAACGCCGGAACAGGCGGCGCGCGCCGTGCAATCGGGCGACTGGGTGGATTACGGCTTTGGCGCCGGCTTTCCCGAGCTGATGGACCGCGCGCTTGCCGCGCGTAAGGGCGAGGTGCACGACGTCAAGATTCGCGGCGGATTGGTAATCCGTCCGCGCATTGAGGTCGTCGAGAGCGACCCCGAACGGGAGAGCTTTTCCTATTACAGCTGGCACATCGGTGATTACGAGCGCAAGCTGCAAAGCCGGGGGCTCGTAAAATTCCTGCCGGTGATCCTGCGCTCGCTTCCGGAGCTGTACCGTCGGCACATCCGCGTGGACGTGGCCTTCGTGCCGGTATCAAAGCCGGATGCGCAGGGCTATTGCGGGCTGGGAATTTCCAACTACACCTGGCGCACGATCATCGAGAGCGCGCGCACCGTGGTCTTTGAGATCAACGAGCGCTATCCCACGCTGCAGGGCGTGGACGGCTCGCACCGCGTGCATCTTTCACAGGCGGATTACGTCGTCGAGGGGGAGCATGAGCCGCTGCCGACCCGCTCGTATAAGGAGGCAACGGAGCTTGACCGCCAGATTGCCTCCCTTGTGCTGCGTGAGATCCCGGACGGCGCGGTGCTGTCGCTGGGCGTGGGCGGCGTGCCGTTCACGGTGGCCAGCATGATCGCGCAGTCCGACCTGAAGGACCTCGGCTGCCACACCGGTACCATCAGCGACGCTTTTTTGACGCTTTACGAGGCGGGCAAGCTGACCAATGCCAGCAAGGAGTTTGACCGTGGGCTTTGCACCTGGAATCTGTGCATGGGCTCGCAGGAGCTGTACGATTGGATCGGGGAGAATCCGGGGCTTTTCCATCCGGACGATCTGGACTACGTACACGATCCTTACCGCATCGGCACGATGCGAAACGTCATCAGCATCAACGGCGGCGTGCAGTTGGATCTGATGGGGCAGGAGAATGCGGAATCTGCCGGTACGCGGCAGTTGTCCGGTATCGGCGGTCAGCTGGACTTCTTGGAGGGTGCGTTCCGCTCTCCGGGAGGTAAGGGCTTTATCTGCATTCACGCCGCCCGCACGGCGAAGGACGGTACGCTTCAATCCAACATCGTCCCCTGTATTCCCGCCGGGAGCACGGTATCCGCGCCGCGCACGATGACGCAGTACGTCGCCACGGAATACGGCGTCGCCAGGCTGACAGGGCTTACGCTGCGCGAGCGGGCGGAGGCGATGATCCAAATTGCGCACCCGGCCTTCCGGGAGGAGCTTGCACGTTATGCGCGGGAGAATTTCCAATAAGAGAGTCAAAACGGAGGAATGAAATGAAGAAGCTGCTGATCCAACAACGGGCCTTTTCCTGGCGGGATCGTTTTCACATCATGCAGGAGGACGGGACGGAGCTCTACTATGCCGAGGGGGAGATTTTTACCTTCGGCAAGAAGCTGCACGTGTACGATCGAAACAACGACGAGCGCGTCTACGTCGAGCAGAAGATTTTTTCCTTCCTGCCGCGCTACTACGCCTTTGTCGACGGCAAGCCGGTCGCGGAGGTGGTGCGGGAGTTTACCTTCTTCCGCCCGCGCTATCGGATTGACGGGCTTGACTGGGAGGTGCACGGCAACTTTCTGGAGCATGAATATGAGATCTGGCGCGGTGAGAAGATTATCGCCGTGGTGAAAAAGGCGTGGCTGACCTGGGGCGATTTTTACGAACTGGAGATTGCCAACGACGATGATGAGCTCTCCGCACTTGCCGTGCTGCTGTGTATCGATAGCGCCGTTTCGCAGTCCAACGCCAACGTGAGCGTATCGCTGAATTGAAAACGGCAGAGAGATGAAGCGAAAGCTGTTTTGCGAGATCTCGCCTCTGACCTATCGCATTTCCGAGGAAAAGGGAATTGCACTGCGCAAATGCCGGGATGCGCTCTCCGGCGTGCGCTTTTCCGGCGAGAAGTCGGACGAGCCGCTGCCGTATCTGATCTGCGCGCATCGTTCGCTGATCCGGCGAAAGCTGGGCAACACCAATCTGGAGCTGCAGGAGAATAAGGCGGTCAACCTTGCCATTGCCGCGCCGAAGGTCAGCGGTGTGCTGATCCGGCCGGGGGAGACGTTCTCGTTCTGGCATCTGGTGGGTCGGGTAAACGCTGCACGGGGATACCGCGAGGGGCTGACGATCACCGCCGCAGGCCCGTCGCGCGGGATCGGCGGCGGGATGTGCCAGTTTACCAATCTGATTCATTGGATGGTGCTGCATACGCCGCTGGAGATCGTGGAAAAGCACCACCACGCCCAGGACCTGTTTCCCGACTATCAACGTCAGACACCCTTCGGCACCGGCACGTCGATCGTCTACAACTACCTTGACTATCGCTTTCAAAATCCGACGGATCAGACGTATCAGCTGGTGGTTTATACCGATGAAGTCTACCTCAACGGCGAGATTCGCGCCACCGCGCCGCTGCCCTACAAGGTGCATCTGCATACGCGCGGCGAGCACTTTGTCCGCGAAGCGGACGGCGTTTACCGCTGCGGCGAGGTCGTGCGCACGGTAAACGACAGGCGCACGGGCAACGTGCTGCGGGAGGACGTGATTCAACGCAACCATGCCCGCGTGTGCTACGACACGGAAGGCTTGAGCGTAACAGACGAAGAAAAGCCCTGAAACGAACGCGTTTCAGGGCTTTTACGATCATAGAGACCGTGGCTGCGAAGACTATTCGATCTCCCAGATAAAAGCTGCGTCGTCGCTGACGGAGATCGTATTCGGCGTGAAGTCCAGGGAAGCCATCGCTGGTACGGCGCCGCCTCTGGCCTTGGTCAGCATGACGTTCGACTCGGAATAAAAGCTGCGGTCATTCCACTGATAGCTGATGTTGATCAGCCGGCCCAGTCTGACGCCGGAGGCTGCGCAGAGCGTCTGTGCCTTGCGGCGCGCATCTGCAGATGCGGCGGCGAGCAGCGAATCCTTCACCGCCTCCTGATCGCGCACGGTGAACTGCACGGAAAACTCCGGCTTGGCACTGCAGGCGGCCAGCGCCTGCAGCGTCCTGCCCAGGCGCTCCTGTGTAAGCGGGAAGGCGACCTTGAGCGCATGGCGGCACTCGTATCCGGCAAAGACCTGCCGATAGACGCCGCGCGTATCCTGCTCGCTTTCAAAAACGGGATCGACGCGAAAGTCCACGGTCTTCACGTCCTCCTTGGAGAATCCGGCGCCATGGAACGCGGCTATCAGCGCGTCCAGCGCCGCGCCTGCCAACTCCAGCACCTGTTGGTAATCCATGGATTTTACGCTGATCGTTGCCGGAAGCTCCACCCAGTCCGGCTTCAGCTCGGCAATGCCGTGCCCGCGGATGAGAATCGTTCGGTTCATAAGCGTACCTCCTCTTCTGCGGCGTGCGGACGATTGCCGCCGCGCCGAAATGGTTGTCTTTATCATACGCCGGATCACGACAGAATGCAAGCGTGCGTCAGACGCTGTGCAGCGTTTTTGCCGCCGGGCGGCCAAACGCAAAAAATTCGATAAAAAGGGAAAAAAGACTTGACAGCCACCGCACACCGTGCTATACTTTCCATTGTTCCGAGCGAATTGGGGGTTTAGCTCAGCTGGGAGAGCGCTTGACTGGCAGTCAAGAGGTCAGCGGTTCGATCCCGCTAATCTCCACCAAAAGGTCTGATTTCTTTGGAAGTCAGACCTTTTCTTTTTTCGAAGATTGAATCTTTCCGGAAATCGTGTTATGATAGGCGACGTGATCAGCTGCCGGGCGGCGAGTGAAAAGGAGAATCTATGCAAGACTATTTTTCCGTAACCCTTACGGACGATGAGATCCGTGCGATCAGCAGCATCGGCCTGGCCCATCTGGGCGACGCGGTGTACGAGCTGCTCGTGCGCACCTATTTGTGCGCGCACGGCAAGGCGACGGGGCGAGGGCTGCACCGCGCGACGGTGGAATTGGTCTGTGCGCCAATGCAATCGCAGTTGAGTGAGAAGATATTGCCGAAGCTAACGGAGGAGGAAGCGGCGGTATTTCGCCGTGGCCGCAACGCCAACGTGCACAGCATTCCGCACCATGCTGACCGCGCGGAATACCAAAAGGCCACCGCGCTGGAAGCGCTCTTCGGCTATCTGTTTCTCAAGGGCCGGCAGGAGCGTATCAACGCGCTGTTTGCCGATATGATGGAGGAAGATCATGCCACTTGACGCCATTTGTCTGCGCGCGGTTTTGAACGAGTTGTGTCCTGCACTGCTCGGCGCGCGGATCGACAAGGTACAGCAGCCCGCCCGCGACCAGGTGATCCTGCTTCTGCGCGGGAATTTACGCGTGCTGCTCAACGCGGGGCCGAACCAGCCGCGCATCCAGCTTACGCGGCAGCTGCGCGACAACCCGGCACAGCCACCGATGTTCTGTATGCTGCTGCGCAAGCACCTCGTCGGCGCGCGCATTTTAAGCATTGAGCAGCCGGATCTGGAGCGCGTGGTGATTCTGACGCTGCAATGCACCGACGAGCTGGGGCAAACCGGCCGACGACAACTGATTCTGGAGGCAATGGGCAGACGGGCAAATCTGATTCTGCTGGACGGAGAGGGGCGTATCCTCGAGTGTATGCGCCGCATGGACTTTGAGAGCAACAGTACGCGGCAGCTCCTGCCGGGGCTTTTCTACCGTCTGCCGACGCCGCTGGATAAGTGCTCGCTGTTGGCAGAGGAGGAAGCGGCGCACGCGCTGCTCGCACGCGGCGGCGGGGATGAGGAGCGCGTGGATCAGTGGCTCCTGGATCACTTCCTCGGTATTTCCCCCCTGATCGCGCGGGAGATCGCCCAGCGCGCGGGCGGGGCGACGGACGTGCGCTTCTCACAGTTGGGCGATCGGGGCCGCGAGGCCTTGGCGCAAACGGTGCAGGCGCTCTGCGACACTGTGAAGAACAATTCCTTTACACCGATGATGCTTCAGCAGGAAGACCGACCGATAGACTTCACTTATTGCGCCATCACACAGTACGGCGCACAGATGCGCGTCGAACGGCAGGAGTCATTTTCCCAGATGCTCGATGCGTTTTACGATCTGCGCGAGCGGCAGGAGCTTTCTGCCCGCCGCGGGCGCGAGCTTTCACACGCGGCAACGGTCGCGCGCGAGCGTATGGCACGCAAGGCGGAAACGCTGAAAAAGGAGTATGCCGCCACACAGCAGCGCGATGAGCTGCGGCTGTGCGGCGATCTGATCACGGCCAACCTTTACCGTATGGATCGCGGCATGGAGAGCCTGACGACGGAAAACTTTTATGCAGAGAATTCGGAGCCGATCACGATCGCGCTCGATCCGCTGCTCACGCCGCAGCAGAACGCCGCCAAATATTACAAGCGCTACAACAAGGCGAAGACGGCTGAGGTGCATCTGCGCGAGCAGATTCAAAAGGCGGAGACGGAACGCGCCTATCTTGACAGCGTCTTGCAGGAGATCGCACAGTCGGAGACGGAGCAGGAGTTTCAGGAGATTCGCCGCGAGCTGCAGGAGACGGGGTATCTGCGCCGCAGCGGGAAAGAGAAGAAGGAACTCAAGCGCGCCTTCGTCCCGCGGGAATTCCGCTCAAGCGCGGGGTTTCGCATTCTGGTGGGGCGCAACAACGTACAAAACGACCAGTTGACGCACCGGCGCGCCGACCGACGGGATATCTGGCTGCATACGCAGAAGATCCACGGCTCGCACGTGATCCTGTGCACCGGCGGCGCAGAACCGGACGAGCAGAGCCTGCGCGAGGCTGCGGCGCTGGCCGCGTACTTTTCCCAGGCAAAGGACAGCGCCAACGTACCGGTGGATTATACCGCCGTGCGCTTTGTCAAAAAACCCGCCGGGGCGCGGCCCGGTATGGTAATCTATGAAACGTACCGCACGTTGTACGTTACGCCGGACGAGGCGCTGCTCAGGCGTCTGGCGGTGAAGTGAGCGGTGGAGAAGGAGAGGGATATGACTTATCAGGAGATACAGGAACAGACTGCCCGTGCGTTGGAGGAGCTGTTGGCCGCTTCCCGGATGCACAGTGGGGATATCTTCATCGTCGGCTGCTCGACCAGCGAGGTCATGGGTCAACACATCGGCAAGGGGTCGAGCGTTGAGGCGGCCAGGGCAATCTACGACGGACTGTATCCGGCGCTCCACGCGCGCGGCATCTTTCTTGCCGCACAGTGCTGTGAGCATTTGAACCGTGCGGTTATCGTCGAGCGCGCGGCGCTGCCGACGGGTACGGAAATCTGCAACGTAGTGCCGCAGCTGCATGCGGGCGGCGCTTTCGCCATGACGGTATACCAAAACGCTTCCGAGCCCGTCGCTGTGGAGAGCATCCGCGCCGCCGGCGGTATGGATATCGGCGACACGCTCATCGGGATGCACCTGCGGAGCGTGGCCGTGCCGGTGCGCATCTCGGTCAAGGAGATCGGCTTTGCGCATCTGGTTTGCGCGCGCACACGGCCCAAGTTTATCGGCGGCGCGCGCGCCGTATACGACAGCGCGCTGATCGGCGGCGAAATCGCAAGAACGGAATGAGTGCCGAAAGACAAAAATCCCACAGGGGAAGCCCTGTGGGATTTTTGTGTGCTTATGCGTGGTCGTGTCCCTCGACGACTGCCTCATCACGAAAAAACATGGTGATGCACCACAGACCGGCAAGGCCCACCAGCGTATAAATGACGCGGCTGATGGTGCCGAGCTGGCCGCCGAAGAGGAAGGCCACGAAGTCAAACCCGAACAGCCCGATGCTGCCCCAGTTGAGCGCGCCGACAATGGTAAGAGCCAGCGCAATCTTATCAACGACCATGAAAAACAAACCTCCTTTTGGTGTTTGCGGTCGTTTTCTATCTTCTCCAGGCGTCGTGGCAATTATGCAGAGAATATTAAAAAAGAAAATTGAGTGCAAACGGCGCGGCATAGGGACTTCCCGCCGCGGCATAGGGTAAAAGCAAAAGGGGCGATCAAAATGCTTTCCGTACTCATTTCATTGCTTTCGCACAGTATCCTCTTGTCGCTGCACCTGTCCGGAAGCGCAAGCTCTTTTCCCAAGCCCTTGACGGCGGAGGAGGAGCGGGTCTATCTGCAACGCTTCGCACAGGGGGATATCGAAGCGCGCAATGCGCTCATAGAGCACAATTTGCGCCTGGTGGTACACGTGGTCAAAAAGTATTATGCCCAGAGCGACGAACAGGACGATCTGATTTCGATTGGGACGATCGGGCTGATCAAGGGAATCTCCAGTTATCGTCCGGAAAAGGGCACGCGCCTTGCCACATATGCGGCGCGCTGCGTCGAAAACGAGATTTTGATGTACTTCCGTTCCCGCAAAAAGCTGCAGAGTGAGGTTTCGCTGTCCGAATCCATCGACACGGATAAGGACGGCAATTCCCTCTATTTGCTCGACGTTGTCGGTGTGGACGATACGATGTACGCAGATATTCAGGACAAAGACGACCAGGCGCGCATCCGTGCGCTGGTGTGCGAGGCTCTCACACCGCGCGAGCGAGAGATCATCACTGCGCGCTACGGGCTTGACGGTCGGGCGCCGCGCGCCCAGCGCGAGATCGCGGCGCAACTCGGTATCAGCCGCTCCTACGTATCGCGCATTGAAAAGCGCGCGCTGGGCAAGCTGGAGCAGGCGCTGGGCGCGCGATGAGAAAAAACTTGCAATTTGCGCTCGGCGCGGTACAATACTCACGATTAGCATGACGCCACGGAGGGAACGTATGAATTATCTTGGCTTGGATCTGGGCGGCACGAGTATCAAGGGCGCCGTCGTTACCGAAGCAGGTGAGATCCTGCGCGAAGCGTCCCGCCTCACGCACGCAGAGCGCGGGGCCACGGCCGTAGTCGGCGAGATTGCGGCGCTGATGTACCAGCTTGCACAGGGGGATCGCTTCGCAGGCGTGGGGCTGGGCTGTCCCGGAACGGTAGACGACGAGAGCGGCGAAGTGCTCTACTCATGCAATTTGAACTGGACGAACTTTGACCTGCGCGGCGCGCTGGAGAAACGCACGGGCTACCGCGTGCGCCTTGTCAACGACGCAAACGCCGCCGCCCTTGGTGAAGCGCTTGCAGGCGCGGCAAAAGGTGCGCACAGCGCCGTGATCCTTACGCTGGGTACCGGCGTCGGCGGCGGCGTAGTGATCGGCGGAAAGCTGCTGGTCGGCTACACCGGCGCAGCCAGCGAGCTGGGTCATATGGTCATCGAAGCGGACGGCCTGCCGTGTGCCTGCGGACGGCGGGGATGTTTGGAAGCCTATGCCTCTGCCACGGCGCTGGTCCGCATGACGAAGGAGGCGATGGCCGCACATCCGGAAAGCCGGATGCATTCCATTTCCGCCGACCTGGGCGGGGTGGACGGCCGCGTTGCCTTCGCTGCAAAGGCGGCGGGGGATGCCGCGGGCGGGGCGGTGGTTGACGCCTACGTGCGCTATCTTGCCATCGGCGTAACCAACGTCGTCAACCTGTTCTTCCCGGAGGTGGTCGCATTCTCCGGCGGCGTCGCCAATCAGGGGGAGGCGCTGCTTGCCCCGCTGCGCGAACAGGTGCGGCGCGCGTCATACGGCTCGGCCTACGCGAAAAAACACGTCCGCCTGGTGCCGTGTACACTGGGCTATCGCGCGGGCATGATCGGCGCGGCGCTGCTGGCAAAGACGTAATAGGAAAAGACGCCCTGCAGGCGGGAGCAACAGCTCCGGCGCGCAGGGCGTTTCGCTTTTTATTGGGATCAGCCGACCAGATTGGCCGTGTCCATGGCGATCATAAGCTCCTCGTTCGTGGGGATAAGCAGAACTTTGACCTTGGAATCGGCGGCGGAAATCACGCGCTCCTCGCCGCGGACCTTGTTGGCGTCCTCGTCCATCACAACGCCCATAAATTCCAGTCCGGAGGCGATTGCCATACGCTGGGAGGCAGAGTTCTCACCGACACCGGCGGTGAAGATGATCGCGTCCACGCCGCCCATCGCGGCGGCATACGCGCCGATGAGCTTCTTGACGCCGTAGTTGAACAGATCCACGGCCAGGCCGGCGCGGACGTTACCTTCGGCAAAGGCGTTTTCCAGATCACGGAAGTCGGAGGAGATACCGGATACGCCGTAAACGCCGGACTTTTTATTTAAAACCGTAAGGATCTCGGCAATGTCCATGCCGTGCTTTTTCATCAGATACTCCAGAATACCCGCGTCGATATCGCCGGAGCGGGTGCCCATCGGCAGGCCTGCCAGCGGGGTAAAGCCCATGGAGGTGTCCACGCTCTTGCCGCCGGAGATCGCCGTAACGGACGAGCCGTTGCCCAGATGGCAGGAGATGAGCTTCAGCTCGCTTGCGGGCTTGCCGAGCATATCGGCCGCGCGCTGGGCGACGTACTTGTGAGAGGTGCCGTGGAAGCCGTAACGGCGGACCTTGTCCTTCTCATAATATTCATAGGGCAGGGCGTAGGTATAGGCGACGGGGGGCATGGTCTGGTGGAACGCGGTGTCGAACACGGCGACCATCGGCACGCCGGGCATCAGCGCCTGGCAGGCCTTGATACCGATGATGTTGGCGGGGTTGTGCAGCGGGGCCAGGGGATTGCACTCCTCGATAGCCTGCATGACCTCGTCGGTGATGACGACGGACTGGGCAAACTTCTCACCGCCGTGGACCACGCGATGACCGACCGCGTCGATTTCCTTCATGGAGGCGATGACGCCGTTGCGCGCATCAACCAGCGCGTTGAGCACGGTCTGAATCGCCTCGGAGTGGGTGGGCATGGCCACGTCGATCGCGTCCAGCTTTTCCTTGCCGGGCAGCTGGGGCTTGTAGGTGAATTTGCCGTCGATGCCGATGCGCTCGCAAAGGCCCTTGGCAAGCAGATCGCCGGTGGCGGGGTTGAGCAGTTGATACTTCAGCGAAGAGCTGCCCGCGTTGATAACTAATACGTTCATGTGATGCTCCTTTTTTCCGGACGCTTGCAATGCGCCGCGTTTTCAGATAAGATAACGATGCGGTCTTTTCCCATCGGGAATAGATAGAACACAGTAATTATATCAAAAAAAATATCAATGACAACTGCTTTTTTATAAATTGGACCGATTTGTTGTGGATTTGTTACGGATTTGTTACGGATTTGTTACGACATTGAGAGGACTATTATGAGAATCGTTGGTATTATCTGTGAGTACAATCCCTTCCACAGGGGGCACGCCCGGCAGATTGCGGATGTGCGCGAGCGCTTCGGCGCAGACGCCGCCGTGGTATGCGCCATGAGCGGGAACTTCGTCCAGCGCGGCGATTTTGCCATTGCGGAAAAGCATCTGCGTGCCGAGGCTGCGCTGCGCGGCGGGGCAGATCTGGTGCTGGAGCTGCCGCTGCCCTGGGCGATCTCGTCGGCCGAGGGCTTTGCCCGCGGCGGCGTGGAGGTGCTGGAGAGCACCGGCGTGGTGGATACGCTCTGCTTTGGCAGCGAGTGTGCGGATACCGCGCGGCTACAGCGCGTTGCGGACGGACTGCTGAGCGAGGAGTTCTCTACAGCGCTGCGCGAGCGCCTGACCGACGGCGGCTCCTTCGCCGCTGCGCGGCAGGAGGCTGCACAGCAGATCCTGGGCGACGACGCGCAGATTCTCAGCGCGCCCAACGATATTCTTGCCGTAGAGTACTGCAAGGCGCTGCGCAGCATGCACAGCCGCATGACGCCGCTGGCGCTGCCGCGGCGCGGCAGTGCGCACGACGGCGCGGAGAAGGACGGCTTTGCCTCCGCGTCCCATATTCGCACGCTGCTGCTGGACGGAAAGAATGCGGACGAATACTTAACGCCCGATATGGCCCGCCTGCTGGCGCAGGCGTGTGCCGCTGGCCGTGCGCCGGTGCGCATGGAGACGTTGGAGCGCACGGTGCTCTATCGTCTGCGGATGATGCGGGAGGGGGATCTCGCCGCCTATGACACGGGCGGAGAGGGCCTTTATCACCGCTTTTACGACTCAGCCAAGAGCGCAACAAGTCTGGAGCAGCTCCTTGCGCTGGCAAAAACCAAGCGCTATGCCCACGCGCGGCTGCGGCGGATGCTGCTTTCAGTGTTCCTGGGGGTCGTGCCGGCTCGGCAGGATGAAGAAGTGCCGTATCTGCGTGTGCTGGGCATGAACGGCAGGGGACAGAAGCTGCTGCACGAAATGCGCAGCAGCGCGCGCTTGCCGGTGCTGATCAAGCCCGCGGACGTGCGGGAACTTTCTGAGGCAGCGCAGCGTCTATTAATGTTAGAGGCGCGCTGCACGGATATCTATGCGCTGGCGTTTCCCGATCCGTCCAACGCCGCTGCCGGCAGCGAATGGAGGACGGGACCGATCATTTTGGATAGATGAGAAAAGGAGAGATTGGATGAAACGGTTTTTTTGCATTTTGCTTTCGCTCTGCCTGGTGCTGAGTCTTGCCGCCTGCGGCAAAAAGACACCGGAAATCTGCAGTTACCGCGTGAAGCTGGAGCGCACCACGCAGGAGGAAAAGACGGAGGACGGCGCCGCGATTCTCACGGTGAGCTGTGAGCTGCCGTATCTTGCAGTCGTGGACGAAAAGGGCAACACGCTCACGGACCGCGTACCGGAGGACATGGCCGGCGTGCAGCAGACCTTTGACGACGGCGTTCGCGCGGAGATCGACGCAATGTCCGACTATGACGAGCTGGTCAACGAGGCAAAGCAGGCACTGGCGGATTCGGAAACCTACGGCTATGATTTCCAGCCCCGCGAGATCGAGGTGAAGACGCCTGAGGTGCTGGAAAAGAAGCACTTTGTCAGCGCCTTTGCCAACGGCTATGTCAACCTCGGCGGCGCGCACCCGTGGTATCTGATTCGCGCCTGGAACTTCGACCTGGATCGGGGCGAATTCGTTACCTGGGAGGATCTGACGGATGATGCGGACGCCATGCGCGCCTTCCTGGCGGATCAGGTTTTCGCCCAGATCGACGAGCAGGGCATCCGGGACTATTTCTTCGACGATATGGAGCCCATCGTCAGAAAGCTGGAATACACGCAGATGTACTTTGACGAAAGCGGCCTCAATATTCTTTTTGAAGAGGAGTCCATCGGCCCGCACGCGGCGGGTATCCCGGCCTTTGCCGTGCCCTATGACCAGCTCATGCCCTATCTCAATGAGCGCGCCATGAACCTGCTGGAGCTGGACGGCACGGCTGGTACGGCGGATCCCCTCGCCGGCGGGATTGCCCTGGCGCAGGGCATGCCGGCCTATCGTGCGGTGCTGCAGGAGGGCGGAACGTTCTTCAGCACTGATGCAGGCCGCGAGCTGACGCTGGAGGAGATCGACAAGGCGCTGGCAGACTATGACGATATCAGTGTCACGGTGAAGGAATTTGCCGTCGCCGATCTGGATGAGGACGGAAGGGAAGAGGTCATCCTGGCGCTGGACACTGGGTTTGACGGCTTTTTCGAGGTGCTGCATGAAAAAAACGGCACGGTGTACGGTTACAGCCTGGTGTATCGCGCGATGCAGGCGCTCAAGGAAAACGGCCTGATCGCCTTTTCCAGCGGTGCAGCCGACTCCGGCTTCGGCCGCCTGCGCTTTGCACACGACGGCTATGAGCTTGTCCCCGTCACCTACAGCGAATCCCATACCGACAGCGCCGGCAATTTCTCCGTCTCCTTTTTTGTAGACGGTGAGAGCACGGATGAAGATGCATTCCAGAAGGAATTTGATGCGTTCTGGCAGCTGCCGGACGCCGAATGGCATGCTTTCAGCAGCGAGAATGTGGAGAGCGTTCTGCAGTGATCAAACGACAAAAAAACAGCTCCGCGTATCTGGGCGGAGCTGTTTTTCATTTGATTCAGTCACCGTGCTTGTAGCGCTCCCGGTGGGCGCGCATGATGTCGGCCAGCAGCGCGCCGTTTTCCGGTGGCGTATAGGAGATGGCGTTGGCGCCGGCTGCGATGGTCGCGCGGATCGTCTCGTCCGAGGGACCGCCTGTCGCTATGATCGGCACGCCGGGATAGCGGCTGCGCAGCTCGGAAACGACGCGCGCGGTGTCAGCCGCGGCGGCGACGTTGAGGATGTCCACACCTGCGGCCAGACGTGCCTCGATATCCTGCTTGTCGGAGACGATCGTTGCCACCACGGAAATGTCCACATGCTTTTTGATCTCGCGCAGGACCTCCGGCGGCACCGGTGCGTTGAGCACCACGCCGTAGGCACCCATATTCTCCGCCGCAACTGCCTGGTGGATGGAGCGCTCACCCGAGGTGAAGCCGCCACCCACGCCGAAAAATACCGGCATATCGGCCGCCACCATTACGGCGCGGACGATTCGCGGCTGGGGCGTGAAGGGATAGACGGCAATGACCGCATCGGCGTTGATGTTGCAGATGGTGGCAACGTCGGTGGAAAAGACGATGGATTTGAGCAGGCGGCCGAAGATTCGGATGCCGCTGCACTCGCTGATGCACGCAGGTACGCAGATCATGTGGTTGCGCAGCGTGCCGGTGTAGGTGGGAACGTAGATGTTTGACATGGAATACCTCCTTTTGACTCGATGGTGCTTACGTCCGCATTCGTGCTTGCCGTATGGCAAGTGTCCTGTGGGCAATGAGCATCCCCGGGTGAAAACCGAGTATCTCCGCGCCCTTGCCGAATCATTTTGCATTACGGGGTTTCTTCGGTAAAATGCACGTGGGAGAAAATATGATCCGAGCAGAAGCAGTGGTATCCTGCGCACTGGGAGCAATAGCGGAACTGCAGTTCCGGGTTGCTCACATCCGTGCGGCCGCATACGGAACACTTGTGCCGATAAGGCTTGGCAGAATTCTGCCGCTGCTGATGGCTGACGGTGTTGTGGAAACGCGTCGCCTGATGGGACTGCCTCCGGCTGAGGCGGAGGAAACCGCAGATCTCCGGCCAGAAGAAAACGACGAAGTTCAAAAGTCCGGTAATCGGCAGGATGGCATAGTACCACGTACCGCTTACGAAATAGCTGATAATTTCATAGGCAAAGAACGCAAGGTCGATATACGCCAACACGCGCATCCGGATGGGGATGATGAAGAACAAAAGCACCTGCGCATTCGGATAGAGCAGCGCAAAAGCAAGAAACATGGCGAAGTTTACGTACGTTGCGCCGTAAACGGGGAAGGAGGAGCCGAGAAGCAAGCTGACGAGCGACACGGCGATGACGCTCAGTACCATACCGCTGATGTAATAGACGGTGAACTTTGCCGTACCCAGGTGCCGCTCCAGCGTGCTGCCGATCCAGTAATAGAAATAGCAGGACAGCAGCAGCGACAGCGGGCTGAAGGCCTGCGGGATCAGCACGAACGTTACCAGGCGCCAGATCTGCCCGTGCAGTACACCGCTGAGCGTAAAGGCGAGCGCATGGAGAAGCTGTGCGCCCTGGCTGGAGAATTGCGAGAGCAGAAAGATCGCTACGTTGCTGATCACAATATAAAGCATCAGGTTTGGGATACCAAAGTTGGGGTGCCGGATGCAGAAGCGTTCGATGGAAGAGTTCAGCTTATTCAAGATGTGAGCCCCCTTGCAAAATGATATTTTATTATGCCATAATAAAGCAGAAAAGTCATCAAAAAAGTATGAACAAATTATTTTTGGAAAAATGCTGGCTTTCTCTTGACAGCGGATAGAATAATCTTTATAATAACACCGTTGCGCGAGTGTACAGCGCAAGGTGTATCACACCTGACCGGGTGTAGCGCAGTTGGTAGCGCGCTTGGTTCGGGACCAAGAGGCCGTGGGTTCAAATCCCGCCACTCGGACCAAAATGCCGATTTCCGAACGGAGATCGGCATTTTGTGTTATCCCGAATGGGGTGAAACCCACGGCCTCTTGCCGCGCGCGGAGCGCGCGATTCAATAAAACGGCCGTTCGGCCGGACGCGGCGCACAGCGCCGCTGTGCGGCCGTGGGTTCAAATCCCGCCACTCGGACCATGCGGAGTGTCCTTATAGGATCTGAGTATCCTTTGAGGACACTCCGCTTTTTCATTTTCATGGGAAGCCGGGACACGGCTTCTTCTTTTTTGAGGCTCATCCGTGCGTCCTTATCGTATTTGTAGTATTTAACTTTGCTCTTTTTTAACTATCACCTCTCTCGCAAGTCATTCCAGCTCCTCCATAGAGAGAGAAAGACGGCGGGGAGATTTGCTCCCCGCCGCCACTGTTCGTTCAGGTTGTCGTTTCTTACATTTGAACCAGCTATTCCAAGTAATGTCATTTGCACTGCCGGAATCCTTTCAAAACAAACGTATTCTAAGTTGCTTTTTCTCATCTTTCACATTGAATTGGTTGCGAAGATCTCCAACAAACATTTGCACATGGCACGGACAGGGTTTTTGAGTTTTATTTTCGCGTGCCTTCAATGCTTTGGTAGAGCGCGTAGGACTCATAGATGTTTACCCACATCGAAGCGTGGTGCTTTCGCACCTCAAACTGCGCTGCATCATACGCTTTATTGCTTCTGTGCGCCCACTTGATCACGCAATATGCGTTCGTGAGCTGCGCGTCCCACTGACAGCGATCCTGTCCGCTTGGCACTTCCTTCGGGGCGAAGGCCGTGTAGATTTCCTCGACATTCTCAAGGCCGCCATAGAGCTGCGCGGCAAACGCGAGTTGGCTTCTCCAGTCCTCCCAGTCGATCTGCTCCGAATCAACCTCCTGATCGAAGGTGGCAAGCAGCATCCGCTCCCCTTCGTAGCTTGTGCCTCTCACACCCGCAACAAACACAGGATTGTCCGTGCCGCTGTATGTTTGATTCGGATCACGCACGACATAGGTGCTATCTCCCTTGCCGTGAACAATGGTTTCCTCATCAGATATCATACCCGGCAGGCCGACTTCCTCCAGCACGGCGGTTACCGTCTCCTCGCTCAGCCCAAACACATCGTAGTCCTGCGGCGCGGCCTTGCAAGAGCAAAGTGATAAAACCAGCCATAGCATAATCACTGCTTGGCCAATAATGGGAATTTGATTCAGAACGCTTTTCTTCACTTGAGAAACCCCTCCTTTTGTGTACCCACTCACGAAGAACTATTACATCAGATTCATACGGTAAGGATCTTCGTGAAAATCGTAACCTTGCTCAACAGTCTGCCCCGGCCTTGCAATAAAGGTGTCAGCGGTACCGCTGGCAGTGCTGCCAATACCGGGATGATGTCGGTGCGCCTAATAGTCCGCTGTGCTCTTAAAAAACGAGAAAACAGTAAAATTTCTGATGTGTTTCACAAGTCGGCACTGGCACTATTCATTGATTTCAAACAACCCGATACGACCGAGCCTGGGATTACTCAGATGGGCATAGAGGCGGCCTCCGCTGCTTCGAAAGAATTCTGTTGCTGTTGCGGGAAGATCAATTCTGACTGCGGACAGTTTATTATTCTCAAATGCAAGAAGGTATTGCTCCCAATCAAGTGTAACCGCTGCAATCTTACCGCTGCTTCCCATGGTGAAGCGCATAAACCGAAGATTGCCGAGATGTGTAATGGCGCCTTCCCGTGTTACAACGGCGTTGTGCATGGACGTAATACCGTTTGTGTCGTCTCCGAATCCAATCGCAAGGAGCAGCACGTCGTCTTTGCAGGCCCACCAGGGATAGACAGCACGGCAGTCGATAACTGCAGAAAACGGAGAGACGTTTTTTTCGTCGCCGACACAGAACTGCCAACCGCTCGCTGTGGCATAGCGGAACATATAGCCGGACTGGTATGGGATCATCATGGTGTTAAAGCCTCTGGCGGTGTGATCTTCCGGTGTGAAAATTACCCTTGCAGTCCCGTCGGGAGAGACCGAAACCACGCGAAATGCATTCTCGTCATCAGCCTGCTCACCACAGAGGACAAAAACAACGTCGCCGGATGGCATTACGAAGGGTTCCGGCAGGCACTCCCCGTCTGCGCACTCCGCATCGAACGGAACCTCCCACGGGGAATCTCCGGCACGGCGCACGACCCCTTTTACGTCAATCAATCTCGTAGAAAGTATTGCCGTATAGATATAGTCGTTTTCCACCAGACGGCCGGCGGTAACGTAGAGGTCGATGTCATCAAAGTGTTCCACCGTCGTAGCAGTTTGGGAATCCATTTCGTAGATCACAAGCGCTTTTGTCCGCGGCAGCCCCTGCTCCAGTTCAGATTCCGTGTTGACCGCAAGAAACACCGTGTCTGTGCCGATGTCCAGAACATCAATCGTCTCATCGTCCGCAAGCGGGATGTCCTCATAGATCGGGATCTCCAGAACAGCAACCGGATCGACGTCTGTCAGTTCCGGCATTTGCAGTTGTGCAGGAGTCTTGACCGAATCCGGCACTTCCACGGCACTTTCTTGCTCCATATCATCATCCTGCTGCGACACGTTGCTCGCCGTGCAGGCGCAGAGCGAAAGCGTCATACACATCGCAAGGCAAAATAACAAAAAGTTTTTCTTCATTTTTTACTCCTCTCTGTACTGCTACACTGGAAAAGAAGTTATGACAATCGGATAAATTTTCCAGCGTTTGAGTTGCACGCTTCGAGCATTTCCGCATATGTATAGTTGTGATTGCCATAATAGGCATTATTCCAATGGCAGTCGATAATATCAACGGTTTGTACGCTGTAGGTCGTGGCCGTGGAGCCAGTTGCATAATAACCGTTTAATACGATGAAATGGCCGGAATAGGAGTAATATAGCGGCATTTGCTTGACAGAAAAGATCATGGGTTTCGCAGCATCCAAGGTGTAAATAATGCTGTCACTAAAGCTTGCATAAGAGGTATTTGCCACTTGATAGGAATAGGAGTAACCGTGGGACTGAATTAGAGCATTGAGCCCGGCCACAATGCCATTGGAACTAGATCCATCACTGCCTGTGCCGATTGTTGTCGCCATTTGCCCTTGTGTATAGGTAGAACTTACAAGACTGAGATATCTTGCCACCATCAATGCGCTTGCGGGACCACAATAGTTTGTTTGGCTCTGCTGAATTGGCGTTACACTTAGATATTGGCTTTTTGGAGCAGCACGAGTGCCGGAGCCGGGAGAAAGCTCTGCCAAATAATCTTTCACCAGAATATTTGTTTCCAGTACGCTTTCGATCTGCTCGCTCGTCATTGGAGTTTCATCGGGATGGGCGAGCGCACTGATTGGCATTGAGAAAAGCAATAACAAGGACAAAATAAGTGAAGCAAGTTTTTTCATAGCAATTCTCCTTTCGTTTGTCGGTATCATCGCATTCCTTTGCTAGTTTTATGGGCAGGTTTTTGTGACTGGCGTCCCGGTAAAGGCTACGCCATTGACTGTACCGCTGACAGTAAGCGTGTAAGTGCGCCCGCTAACAACAGTGTGTGTTCCTGTCAGCGTTAAGCGGTTAGTAGCTGTGTCAGACCACGAATCAACCAACGTGCTCCCATACCAAAGTTCCATGGTAGCGTCAATCGTCCCAACGCCAGAAATGACGGCTTTGCAGGTGGCCGTTGTTCCTGAAAACGTGAGTGTCGATCGGGTTTGCGCAAACTGAATAGCTGCGTTAGCCGTCAGACTCATCACCATAGCAAAGACAAACAGCAGTAATAGTAACCTCTTATTCTTCATAGTAATCATAGTAAACACCCCCTTTCTTTCGTCCTATTGATAGAAACGATGAAAGGGGGTGTGTTTTGGACAAAAAATCCAGAAAAATTTTATTTTGGCGGATACACCAAAGATATGCCTTCTGCTATGTGCAAGATATCCTCCTTGCTCAAGGTACTGTTTATGCTGCAGAGAACGCCAGTTTCGGTTTCAACCCAAAGCAAATTGCTGCTGGGAGCTGCATAAAAGTCCGCGTCCGCCCCATTGACAAGCAGATGCTCCGGCGGTTGGATAGTAAAGATTTCCATCTGCGTTTCTTCGGTTAATATGCAATAATCGAATACGAAGAAGTCTCCAGTGTTAGGATTTTCATATAGAGCGCTATACATCGTGTCATCTTCATTGACATCCGGCTCACCGAATCCATCTGGCAGCCAGGTCAGCTCATATCGAGGCAACATATCCGTTGCATGGTTCGGCATGACATGATACACAAAGCTGTGTTCGTATAGCTCGCGTACCCAGCCAAAGAATGCCGCTCTTGACTCTGTGTCAACCGCCAAATACACGCTGCCGGCAAGAATGGCTGCGAGGAATATCGCGGCAACGCGCCGCATCGTTTGATAAAGATAGGGGTGCTTCGCCCTGCGGAAAAGGCGTTTGATTCTCGTTTTAAACAAATCGGTTGGTTCATACTGCTGCGCCGGATCGTAGTCAAGTGCAACGGCTTGTACAAACAGCTCGCTTGACCGGGCCGCAGAGGTACGCAGTATTTCTTCTGTGATCATAAGCTCTTATCCCCTTTTTCGTATAGGGCTTCGAGATTCTTCCTTGCTCGCTGATCTGTTTTGATTGCTGCAGCAAGGGACATATTCAGCATAGAGGCTATCTCACGTAGGCTGTATCCGTGATAATACTTCAGCCATATGACCTGGCGCTGTTTTGCCGGGAGCTTTAGGATAAGTTCAGAGAGCTGATCTTCATCCTCTGTATATACCGGAATGCCATAGGCAATGGCGTCAAATGAAACCTCTTGATGGCGATTTCTGCTTCGAAGAATATCGATTGCCCTGTTTTCAACTATAGTAACGACGAACGCCTTTGTTTTTGGACACACCGGATCGGAAATTTTTGTGATGTTTTCTGCAATTTTTACAAAAGCGTGATGCACCGCGTCTTCTGCGTCCTCTTTTTGCGAAAGAATTTTGAACGCGACATGGAACATCAGACCGCGATAAGCATCATAGATTTGCTCAAACTTTGACTTATCGTCATCGGTCTCAATTAATTGCAGATATATCAGCATTATGGATTCTCCCTATAGCGACAATCTCAATATAATTCATAATACCATATTATCTGATCCTTGTCCACGGTATTGGGTTCTTTGCCGCAATTATAGGCGAGGCACTATAACTCAGTCGTAACTGCAATAAGCAGTTGTATTCAACATCACCGTCATCGGCAGTAAAGAATGTTAAGCGTTGTCAAATGCTTTGACAATACACTTACTATGTTTTCCCGTATATTGAACACTCTTTTGGCTCGGTTGACGGGTAAACCGTCTTCCAATCATTTATAGAAAAACCGCTCAAATTGATTTTGAGCGGCGCATTTTTCACTCCTGATACTGACTAGAATAAAGCACCTTGCTTGCTGCCTGCAAACCATTGATTCTACTGAGATTATTTTTTCCCTTTAATGACTGTCAGACCGAAATGCCGATTTCCGAACGGAGATCGGCATTTTCTTTTTCAAAGCAGACGGCATCGTTCGCGCACTCCGTCGCTCCGCCTTTACGAATTGCACCAGCTTTGCTGGACTTTGATTAGAAAAAGCCGGCTGCCTCCGAGAAACAAAACCGCTGTCCGTCTTCCGACGAACAGCGGTTTTGCGGTGCAGTCATGAACAGTTTTATTCCTTTACAGCAATATGTTTTTCAAGCCAATCGCGTCCCTCCGTAAAGCGTGAGACGAGGAACGTAACCACATAGTCGCCTGCGGCGTTGATCATCGTCGCGGGCGGATCGACGAGGTTGCCGATCGTAATGGCAATGGGATAGGCGATGGCCATTTGCTCCGGGAAAAAGAGTGAGCACATGATGTATTCCCCAATGTACCCGCCGCCGGGAATGCCGGACATGGCAACCGAACTGAACACTGCGACCAGCACGACCTTGACGAAGGTGGATAAGCCCTGAAAGGGCAGACCGAACACGCCGAAAAGGAACGCGATTTTAAGCACGCAGGCGAAGGAAGAGCCGTCCATGTGCATGGTTGCGCCAAGCGGGAGCACCAGATCGGCAACGTCGCGCGGGACGCCGCTGTCCTCCGCGGCTTCCAGATTGGTCGGGATCGTAGCCACGGATGAGCAGGTACCCAGCGCCGTAACCGCCGGACGCAGGATGTGCCGCCACATTACGCGCACCCCGGCTTTGCCGCCGCCGAAGCGCGCGTAGAGCGGGAATGCAGCCAGCGCGTAGAGCAGGCACAGCGGGTAATACGCAAGCATGGCGCGGCCGTAAGCGGCGGTGATCTGAGCGCCGTAGGACGCAACCAGCGAGGCGAAAAAGCCGAAAAACGCCACAGGCGCATAGTACGATACGAGCTTGACAACCTTGAGCAGACAGTTCGTCAGATCGGTGAGCGCTCTGCCGGTTATCGTCCGCTCGCCGCCGGAGAGATTGACGCCAAAGCCGAACAGCAGTGAAAAGACGATCAGAGGCAGCATGGCGCGGCGAGAAAGCAGGGCGGCAAAATCACCAACGGTGAAGAAATTGACCAGCAGGGTGGAGAGGGGAGTGGGATCGTCCACCGTGCCGGCGGCGGCATCCGTCCAGGGCGTAAGGACCGGCGGATAGAGGCGCATTACGATGATCATGATTGCCGCGGCAAGCACGCCCGTAACGATAAATACGCCAAGCGTAACGGAGAGGATCTTTCCCGCTCGCCTGGGGCTTTTCATGTTTGCCACCGCTCCGGCAAGCGAGCAGAACACCAGCGGCACGACGAGGCAGAACATGAGATTGACGAACACCGTGCCCAGCGGCTCCAGACACGTTGCTCCGGGCCAGAACGCGCCCAGCGCGCAGCCGGCGAGGATGGCAAGCAGCATGGCCAGCAGGAATCCGTAGGTGGAAAGAAACGATCGTTTCATAGAAAGCCCTCCCTATCAATTCTGCTTCCAGTATAGCGGGGGACATGCCAGACTATGACAGATTCCTGCATGGGAAGAGAAAACGAAAAACAGCCCCGCCGCATGATCGGCGGGGCTGTTTTGATCCGTGAGGCTCGTTCACGAAAAACGTGTCAGATTGCGCGGAGGCGTCCGTTGCTGCTTTATTCCAGCTCAAACGCGCCGGTGTAAAGCTGATAGTAGGTGCCCTTTTGGGCGATCAGGTTCTCGTGGGTGCCGCGCTCAATGATGCGGCCGTGATCGAGTACCATGATGACGTCTGAGTTCATAACGGTGCTCAGCCGATGGGCAATGACGAAAACGGTGCGCCCTTCCATCAACTTGTCCATGCCGCGCTGGACGATGGCTTCGGTGCGGGTGTCGATGGAGCTGGTCGCTTCGTCGAGGATCATCACCGGCGGATCTGCCACCGCCGCGCGGGCGATGGCGATCAGCTGGCGCTGGCCCTGGGAGAGGTTGGCGCCGTTGTTGGTCAGCTCGGTATCGTACCCCTGTGGCAATCGCGTGATGAAGCTGTCCGCGCCGGCAAGCCTTGCGGCGTTGCGGCACTCCTCGTCCGTCGCATCCAGCTTGCCGTAGCGGATGTTGTCCATGACCGTGCCGGTGAAGAGGTTCGTTTCCTGCAATACGATGCCCAGCGAGCGGCGCAGATCCGACTTTCGGATTTTGTTGATGTTGATCCCATCGTAGCGGATCTTGCCGTCCTCCAGGTCGTAGAAACGGTTGATCAGGTTGGTGATGGTCGTCTTGCCCGCGCCGGTCGCACCGACGAAGGCAACCTTCTGGCCCGGCTCGGCATAGACGTTCACGTCGGTGAGCACCTGCTTGCCCGGAATGTAGGAAAAGTCCACATCCACCAGCCGCACATCGCCGCGCAGCGGGGTGTAGGTCAGCGTGCCGTCGCCGTGGGGGTGCTTCCACGCCCAGTGGCCGGTGTGGCGCTCCGCCTCGCGGACCGTCCCATCGGGGGCAATTTCTGCGTTGACCAGCGTTACGTAGCCGCCGTCATCCTCCGGCGGTTCGTCCATCAGCCGAAAGATGCGGTCAGCACCGGCCATACCCATTACGATGGCGTTGATCTGCTGGGTGAGCTGGTTTAAGTTGCCGGTGAATTGCTTGGTCATGTTGAGGAAGGAGATGAGAATGGAGATATCCAGCGCCATACCGGAGAAGCTGGGATTCGGAAGGCCGACGAGCAGATAAGCGCCGCCGAGCACGGCAAGCAGCACGTAGAGAATGTTGCCGATGTTCATGATGATCGGGCCGAGCGTGTTGGCGTAGGCGTTGGCACGGCGGGAGTTCTCGCACTGCTCCTCATTAAGACGGTCGAAATCCGCGGCGGCGCGCGCCTCATGACAAAAGACCTTGACGACCTTTTGCCCCGCCATCATTTCCTGCACGAATCCCTCGGTCGCGGCGATGGACTTCTGCTGCGCGACGTAGTAGGTCGCGCTCTTGCCGCCGAAGTGCCGGGATACCGCCGTCATCAGCACCACGCCGAGGACGACCAGCAGCGTCAAGGGTAAGCTGAACCAAAGCATGATCCCGAACACCACCACGACGATCGCCCCGGAGCGCAGAAGCGCCGGCACCGACTGCGAAATCAGCTCGCGCAGCGTGTCCACATCGTTGGTGTAGTGGCTCATGATGTCGCCGTGCTTATGCGTGTCAAAGTAACGAATCGGAAGATTCTGCATCTTGTCGAACATCGCGCGGCGCATTTTGGACAAAAAGCCTTGCGTAAAGATCGCGTTGAGCTGCGTTTGCAGCACGATGGCGGCAAGGGAAATGGCATAGAGGACGAGGAGAATGCGGATGAGCGGTACGATCTGCGCACGCGCAGCGTCCCAGTTGCCGGAGGCGTACCACCGGGTGATGATGCCGATGACCTTCTGTGTGAACAGCGCGGGAATGGCTGAGATGGCTGAGGAGAAGATCGAACACAGGCAGATGAAGGGGAAGAGCGCCGGATAGAACTTCAAAACCATTTGCAGCGTGCGCTTGACGGCCGTGAAGTTGAAGGAGGGCTTTCCGTTGCCCTGCCGTTCGGCGGGCGCCCGTCCGGGCTTATTGCGCGGCATATTCGTCGCCTCCCTTCGTCTGCTGTTGATAGGTTTCGCGGTAGATGTCGCTGGAGGCAAGCAGCTCTTCGTGCGTACCGGAGGCGACGATGCGCCCACCGTCCATCACCAGGATCAGGTCCGCGTCCTGCACCGAGGCAATGCGCTGGGCGATGATCAGCTTGGTCGTTTCGGGAATGTACTCGCGCAGACCCTGCCGGATCAGCGCGTCGGTGCGCGTGTCCACCGCGCTGGTGGAATCGTCGAGAATCAGGATCTTTGGCCTCTTCAGCAGTGCCCGTGCGATGCAAAGACGCTGCTTCTGCCCGCCGGAGACGTTAGTGCCGCCCTGCTCGATCCGGGTATCGTATCCGTCTGGGAAGGCGCGGATAAAGCCGTCTGCCTGCGCCAGACGGCAGGCGGCGCAAAGCTCCTCGTCCGTGGCGTTGGGGTTGCCCCAGCGGAGGTTTTCCGCGATCGTGCCGGAAAACAGCTCGTTCTTTTGCAGTACCATCGCAACGGCGTCGCGCAGCGCCTGGATGCTGTAATTGCACACGTCTACGCCGCCGACGCGCACCATGCCCTCGCTTGCGTCGTACAGACGGGGAATCAGCTGCACCAGCGTCGACTTGCCGACGCCCGTGCCGCCCACGATACCAACCGTCATGCCGGAGCGAATCTTGAGCGTTACGTCAGAGAGCGCGTAACGCTCCGCCGAGGCGGAATACTTAAAGGAGACGTTGTCAAATTCGATCGACCCGTCCATCACCTCGGAGACGGGGAAAACCGGCTCGCGCAGCTTCGGCTCCTCGTCGAGCACTTCACATACGCGGCGCGCGGCCTCAGCCGAGAGCGTCAGCATTACGAAGATCATGGAGAGCATCATCAACGACATGAGGATTTGCATCCCGTAGGTCAGCATGGCGGAAATCTGCCCCACGTCGATCAGCGTGCCACGGGAGGTGATGACCAGACGCGAGCCGACGAGCAGCACGAATACCATATTGCCGTAGACGCAAAGCTGCATCAGCGGGGAGTTGAGCGCGACGATCCGCTCGGCATGGGTGAAGTCGTCGCGGATATCGTCCGACGCCTTGCCGAATTTCTGCTTTTCATATTCCTCGCGCGCAAAGCCCTTTACCACGCGCATGGCGCGCACGTTTTCTTCGATGGAGCCGTTCATGCGGTCGTATTTTTTAAACACCGCGCGGAACGCCGGCATGGCGTGCCGGGCGACCCAATACAGTCCCAGTCCCAGCACCGGAATGATGACGACGAAGCTGGTGGCCAGCGCCCCACCCATGCGATAGGCCATGATGACCGAGAAAATCAGCATCAGCGGCGAGCGCACGGCAATGCGGATGAGCATCATAAAACCCATCGTACAGTTGTTGATATCCGTGGTCATGCGCGTAACAAGGGAAGAGGAAGAGAACTTGTCGATGTTCTCGAAGGAAAAGGACTGGATCTTGTGAAACACGTCATGACGCAGATTTTTGGCAAAGCCGGTGGCGGCGCGCGCGGAGGTGAATCCGGCCAGCGCCCCGCAACTGAGCGACAGCAGGGCCAGCACGATCAGCACGGCGCCCAGCCTTACGATTTCGCCCATCTCGATGCCGTCCTTGATCCGGTTGACGAGCCGGGCGGTCAGAAAGGGAATGATTGCCTCGATTGCGGCCTCACCGACGATAAAGCATAGCGTTATGATCGCGGGTTTTTTATATTCCCGCACACAGCGGGAGAGCTTTTTGATCAGTTGGATCATAGGGTGTACTCCTTTCCGCCCCTGTGCAAAAGGCGTTAGCAGCCATTGCACAACGGCGGTTACAGAATAATCCGTGCGCGGAAAAAAGTCAAGCGCACAGGAGGGAAGCCCTGCCGCTGCACGTCGGATCAGGGTTTGATTTTTGCCACGTCGCGCAGGGTGTGATTGTGCTGGTTTTGCAGATTCCATCGCGCGACCAGCGCGCTGATCTGTCCTGCGGCCTCCTCCACCTCCGCGCGGAAGGCGCGCGCGGAGACGCGCAGTGCGCCATGGCCGAGAATGATGACCTGCTCCAGGTTGTCGGAGGTCGCCACGCGCACGCGCCGTTCTTTGCGCAGCTCGTAGGTCGCGCGCTCGATATAGGCGTCGGCGGTCTGCGCCTCTTTGGTGTAGACCACGCGGATGCCGCCCATCGTCTCGACCGAGCCGGGATTGCCCTTGACCTTGTAAGCGTCGAACACCAGAATTACCACGCACTGGCGATAACCCTGGTAGTTCGAGAGGATATCGACCAGCGCCGCACGCGCCGCGGCAACGTCCTGCCGGGCGAGCGCCTTGAGCTCGTCCCAGGCGAAGATGACGTTATAGCCGTCCACGAGCAGATACTCCGGCCCTTGCTGCTGCAGGCAGATTTTGTACCGCTCCCCGTCGAGCGAGGTGCGCGCGGGGGGCTTGACCGGCGAGAGCGCGCGGCGTTCGACCTTGCCGTAGGTGCGCTCAAAAATGCGCAGCAGCTCCGCATCCTGCGCCGCTGCGCCGCTGTCCGTGCGGCGGGCGGGAGAGGGCTCGTCTGGCTCCGCCTCCATCCGTGTGTACGGCGCGCTGTCCAAATGCATCTGTGCCGGTGCCTTATCCCAAGGGACTGTGATACTGCCGCCGTGATCGCAAAAGACGGAGGAGGCGGGGTTGTCGACGTCTCGATCTGGGTCGTAGCCGATCTCGGCCGCTACGCGTGCGGCGTCGTGGCAGGGTTCGTAACCGCGCACGGTGCAGCTGAGCCGTCCGCGCCCGCGCGTGTAGGCAGTTACCTGCTGCCAATAGTCCCGCAACCCCGCCACCGGGGCAAAGCCGGTGAGTACGGTGTGATCGTCCTCCTGGACGGGCGTGTCCACGCTGCCGCCCATGCTCTGCAGGTCGTTCATCGCACGGCCGACGCAATCGGGCGGCAGCTCCAGCCGAAAATCGTAATACGGCTCCAGCAGCACCGTCTCGGCCTGCATGAGGCCCTGGCGGATCGCGCGGCAGGTCGCCTGCCGGAAGTCTCCGCCTTCGGTGTGCTTGAGATGCGCGCGCCCGTTGAGCAGGGTGATGCGGATATCGGTGATCGGTGAGCCGGTCAGAACGCCGGGATGCTCACGCTCAAAAATATGGGTGAAGATCAGCCGCTGCCAGTTCAGCGCAAGCTGGTCGGTCGGGCAGGCGGAGGCGGCTTGAATGCCGCTTCCCCGTTCGCCCGGTTCGAGCAGCAGATGTACCTCCGCATAGTGGCGCAGGGGTTCAAAGTGCCCCATGCCAAGGACCCGGTTTGCAATCGTCTCACGGTAGACGACGCTGCCCGCGCCGAATTGCACCAAAAGGCCGAAGCGCTCAGCAATCACCCGCTGTAAGACCTCCCGCTGTACCTGCCCCATCAACTGAACATGGATCTCCCGCAGTCGCTCGTTCCAAACGATGCGCAGCATCGGGTCTTCCTCTTCCAATTCACGCAGGCGGGGCAATACGGCGTGTGGGTCTTCGCCGTCCGGCAGGAGCAGTTGGTAGGTCAGTACGGGTTCCAGCAGTGGTGCGTCTGCCTGCGTTGCGGCGCCCAAAACCTGGCCGGGCTGCGTGTGCGTCAGCCCCGTTACGGCCACGACCATGCCAGCGTCGGCATGGTCGATCAAGCGGAACTTCTCGCCGGAATACAGCCGCACCTGATCTGCCTTTTCAGCGTATTCGATGCCGCCGGCGGAGTAGGAAAGGGGTGCTTTGACCCGCAGCAAGCCGCCGGTGATGCGCAGCCAGGTCAACCGCACACCCTGCGCATCTCGGCTGATTTTGAACACACGCGCGCCGAAGTGGTCGCCGTGCTCGGCGGGAGCGGTGTAGCGCGCAAGCCCGGATAGAAAATCCGCTACGCCCTCTAACTTCAGTGCAGAGCCGAAGTAGCAGGGGAAGAGCTTGCGCTGGCGGATCAGGGCGCAAAGGCGCGCGTCCGTCAGCGCGCCGTTTTCCAGAAATTCTTCCAGTGCGTCCTCGGTGCACATTGCCGCGTTCTCGTCCCGTTCGGGGGAGGAAAAATCCACGCAGCCCGCGCCAAAGGCGCGTGTGAGCTGTGCAAGCACCCCGGTACGGTCCGCTCCGGGCAGGTCCATCTTGTTGAGGAACAGAAAGGTCGGCACCTCATAGCGCTGCAACAGCCGCCAGAGCGTGCGTGTGTGGCTTTGCAGCCCGTCCGTACCGCTGACGACCAAAATGGCGTAGTCGAGTACCTGCAACGTGCGCTCCATTTCGGCAGAAAAGTCAACGTGTCCCGGTGTATCAAGAAGGGTAAAGTCAATATCATTTACAGAAAAAAGCGCCTGCTTGGAGAAGATCGTAATGCCGCGCTCGCGTTCCAGCGCGTCGGTGTCCAGAAAAGCGTCTCCATGATCCACCCGGCCGAGACTGCGCAGTGCGCCCGCAGCATACAAAAGGCCCTCGGAGAGCGTCGTTTTCCCTGCGTCCACGTGGGCAAGAATTCCCACCACGATACGGCGCGTCGCCTCTGCCTTGCGTTCCATGGCATCCTCCGTGAGAATCAAAGTATTTTTGTATATTATACCGGGGCGGCAAACTCTTTGCAACGGTGAATTTCCGTTTTACTCTTGCCTGTGCGCGTGAGTCGTGGTAAAATAACAATGTTATGCGGGTATGGCGGAATTGGCAGACGCGCCGGATTTAGGTTCCGGTGGACAACCGTGCAGGTTCAAGTCCTGTTACCCGCACCAAAGCGAAAATCCTGTCGACGACAGTCGGCAGGATTTTCGCTTTGTATTCTTAAGTTTTAAGTTTTCAGTCTTCATTCTTCAGTTTCCCCGACAGGATTTTCTAAATGAATACTGAAGACTTAAGACTGAAAAATGAATCCCTGTTACCCTAAGTGTTGCTTTTTTGCATATCGCCTTTTCGGTTGGCGATATTGCACAAAAGTCAAAAAGTCAAATCGGGCAGTTCCGTTTCTGGAACTGCCCGACAAACTGGAATTAGCTAAATCCCTATATTCTTTTCAGGAAAAAGTATTCTGAGTAGCCATCATCATTATTATCATAGCTGCCAACCATCTGATAGCCTAACGCCTCATAAAAATCTTTGCCTTGCCAGTTAAATGTATCAAGACGTATCGTATTAGCGCCTAAGGCTTTAGCTCTCTTTTCCATCTCGTCAATTAGCATTTTTCCATAGCCTTTTCTTCTATAAGCTTCATCAACAAATACTGTTGATACATACAAAATCTTGAATGCTGTCATGCAAGCATCAAGTCCAGCAACAACCTTATCATCATCTTCGATGCCTATTTGAATCCGTCCATCTAACTTATAGCTAATATAATCCTCATCATATTCATCGAGTTTGTTCTCTATATAATCAACTTTGTCTTCTGTTAAGTCTATTATTTTCATTTCACTTTCCTCTACAAATCCCGATTTATTCCCGCTTTTGAAACGATAGCATTTTTCACGATCATAATCAAGCCGTGCAAAGGGCATAGGTAAGGGTAGACGCTCATCGCGCTCTGGCTACGCCGCTTTCGATCGCGGCCTGCTTCACCGCCTCGGCGACCGCATTGCCGACGCGGGGATCAAAGGCGGCAGGGATAATGTGGTCGGCGCTCAGCTCCGCATCGGAGACGAGGCTTGCGAGGGAATAGGAAGCGGCCTGCTTCATGGCCTCATTAATCCGGTTGGCGCGAACGTCCAGCGCACCGCGGAACAATCCGGGGAAGACCAGCACGTTGTTGATCTGGTTGGGTTGGTCGCTGCGCCCGGTCCCAACGACCGCCGCACCGGCGGCTCTGGCCCGCTCCGGCGTGATTTCCGGAACGGGATTTGCCATCGGAAAAACGATGGGGTCCTTTGCCATGGAGCGGATCATCTCCTCCGAGACGACGCCCGGCGCACTGACGCCGACGAATACATCTGCGCCGCGCATGGCGTCCGCCAGCGTGCCGCTCAGATGCTCGGGGTTGGTCAGGTTGGCCATTTCCTCCTGGGCGGAGTTCATATCTGCCCCTTTGCAAAGAATGCCGCAGCGATCGACCATTTTCAAGTGCTTCACACCGAGGTTCAGCAGATGCTTGCCAATGGCAATCCCGGCAGAGCCCGCACCGTTGATGACGACGCGCACGGCGTCCATCCGCTTGCCGACCACCTTCAGCGCGTTAATCAGAGCCGCGCCGACCACGACGGCGGTGCCGTGCTGATCGTCGTGGAAGATCGGAATGTCGCAAAGCTCTTGCAGCCGGCGCTCGATCTCAAAGCACCGGGGGGCGGCGATGTCCTCCAGATTGACGCCGCCAAAGGAGCCGGAGAGCAGCCAGATCGTCCGCACGATCTCGTCTACGTCCTTGCTGCGGACGCACAGCGGGATGGCGTCCACTCCACCGAAGGCCTTGAAGAGAACGCACTTTCCCTCCATGACCGGCATACCCGCCTCCGGGCCGATATCTCCGAGGCCGAGGATCGCGCTGCCATCGGTAACGACGGCGACGGTGTTCCATCGTCTGGTGAGCGCAAAGCTCTTCTCCGGGTGGCGCTGAATCTCCAGACAGGGCTCCGCCACGCCGGGGGTATAAGCCAGGCTGAGAGCCTCCTTGGAATCGACCCGCACGCGGGGTTGGATCTCCAGCTTCCCCTGCAGCTCGTAGTGGAGCTTCAGGGATTCTTTTGCATAGTCCATGAACGATTCTCCTTTTGCGATGGAATGATTATACCATCCGCTCCGGGCGGACGGCTTCGTCGAACTGCTCTGCGCTGAGAAAACCGAGCTCGACACAGGCTTCCCGAAGAGAGATTCCGCGCTCGGCGGCAAGCTGCGCCACCCGTGCGGCGTTTTCGTAGCCGACGTGCGGGGACAGGGCTGTTGCGAGCATCAGGGAACGCTCCGTGTTTTGCTCCATACGCTCCCGGTTTGCCCGGATTCCGCTGACGCAGCGTTCGGTAAACGAGGCGATTGACTCGGTAAGCAGACGCGTGGACTGCAAAAAGTTATAAGCGCAGACCGGAAGGAAGGTGTTCAGCTCAAAATGTCCCTGGGACGCGGCAAAGCCGATGGCCGCGTCGTTTCCCATGACCTGGACCGCCACCATCGTTACCTGTTCACATTGGGTCGGATTGACCTTGCCGGGCATGATAGACGAGCCGGGCTCATTGGCGGGAATCGTGATCTCGCCAAGACCGCAGCGCGGCCCGGAAGCCAGCAGGCGTACGTCGTTGGCGATCTTCATCAGATCGGCGGCAAGCGCTTTCATCGCTCCGTGCGCAAAGACGAGTTCATCCAGGCTTGTCAGCGCATGGAATTTGTTCGGCGCGGAGAAGAATGCCGTTTCGGTCAGCGCAGAGAGCTTTTCCGCGACGAGGGAGTCGAAGCCCGCGGGGGCGTTGAGCCCGGTTCCGACGGCAGTCCCGCCGAGGGCGAGCTCCTTGAGCGGCGGCAAGGAGGCCAGCAGCATCCGACGGTCCTGCTCCAGGCTTGCGCGCCAGCCGGAGAGCTCCTGTGAGAAGCGAATCGGCGTCGCGTCCTGCAAATGCGTGCGGCCGATCTTGAGAACGTCCCCGTTTTCAGACTCCAGTCGGCGCAGCGTGCGGATCAGATCGTCCACAGCGGGAAGCAGGCGGGTTTCCATGCAGAGCGCCGCCGCGACATGCAGCGCGGTGGGGAAAGTGTCGTTGGAGGATTGAGAGAGGTTGACGTCATCGTTGGGATGCAGCAATTTTTTCCCTGTCTGCGCATTGCCGCGGTTGGCGATGACCTCGTTGACGTTCATGTTCGTCTGCGTGCCGGAGCCGGTCTGCCAGACGACCAGCGGGAAATGCTCTGCAAGCGAGCCCTGCAGCATTGCATCCGCCGCCTCGCAGATCGCCGCGCACTTTTCCGCCGTCATTTTTTCGGGCAGCAGAGCGCGATTCGTCAGTGCGGCAGCCTTTTTGACCTGGGCGAAGGCGCGAATGATCTCAACCGGCATTGTCTCCAGACCGACGCCGATGGGGAAGTTGCGGCGAGAGCGCTCCGTCTGCGCGCCCCAGAGCGCCCAGGACGGGACCTGCATTTCGCCCATGCTGTCGTGTTCCGTACGGTAATCCATGGCGGTTGCCTCCTTACACGTTCAGCTCCGCGCTGCCACCCTTTGCAGAGGCATAAACGCTGCGGTGCCGTGCAAGGAAGGCTTCGACCTGGTCCTTGCAGCGACCGATATAGTTTTCGGGTGAGAGCAGCTCGATCATCTCCGCCTCGGTCATGCCGAACGCGCCGGTCGCGGCCAGGCGCTCGATCAGATCGGAAGGCTCGCCGTTTTGCAGCTTCTGGGCTGCCTCCATTGAACAGCGGCGGATGATCTCGTGAAGTGCCTGGCGGTCGCCGCCGCGCTTGACCGCCTCCATCATCAGATTTTCGGTGGCCAGGAAGGGAAGGTATTCCCGGATGCTCTTATCTACGATTGCCTCGTTGACGCGAAGCCCGGCCGTGATGTTCTGGGCAAGGCGCAAAATCGCGTCGGCGCAGAGGAAGCCCTCCGGCATGGAGATGCGGCGATTTGCCGAATCGTCCAGCGTGCGTTCCAGCCACTGCGTCGAGGCAGTCATGGGCGCGTTTGCGGCGTCAGCCATCAGATACCGCGCCAGAGAGCAAATGCGTTCGCTGCGCATGGGGTTGCGCTTATACGGCATAGCGGACGAGCCGATCTGGGTATCCTCGAACGGCTCTTGAAGCTGGCGGTCGTGCTGGAGCAGACGAACGTCGTTGGCCATGCGGTAGCAGCTTTGCGCGATGGAGGACAGGACGTTGAGGATCCGGCTGTCCAGCTTGCGCGGATAGGTCTGGCCGCAGACGTCGAAGCACGCGGAAAAGTCGAACGCGGCCGCCAGACGGCGGTTCAACGCCTCCACTTTTTCTCCGTCGCCGTCGAACAGGTCCAGCAGGCTGGCCTCGGTTCCGGTTGCGCCGCGGCAGCCGAGAAAGCGGAACGTGCCGAGAACGAAATCCAGCTCCTCCACGTCGGAGAGAAGGTCCTGCATCCACAGCGCCGCGCGCTTGCCGACCGTGGTCGGCTGGGCAGGCTGATAGTGCGTATAACCCAGCGTCGGCAGGGCCTGGTAGCGATCGGCAAAGGCGGCCAGATTTGCGATGGCCTTGACCAGCTCGCCGCGCAGATAGCGCAGGCCGTCGCGGTAGAGGATCAGATCGGCGTTGTCGGTTACGTAACAGCTCGTCGCGCCGAGGTGGATGATGCCGGCGGCGGCGGGAGCGGCCTTTCCGTAGGCGTATACGTGCGCCATGACGTCGTGGCGCACCTTTTTTTCCTGTGCGGCGGCAACGTCGAAGTCAATGTCCGTGATATGCTCCCGCAGCGCCGCGACCTGCTCCGCCGAGACAGGCAGGCCCAGATCATGCTCCGCAGCGGCCAGCTCGGTCCAGAGCCGGCGCCAGGTCTCGATGCGAGTCCTCTGGGAAAACAGCCGCAGCAGATAGTCGGACGCATAGCGCGTGGATAGGGGAGATTCGTATTGATCGTACATAGTATCTTCTCCTGTTTATTGTTCGTGGATGGGCCGCTCAAAGCGGGATTTGCTGCCCGGCTTTGGAATCTCCGTGGGATACTCGCCGCCGAAGCAGGCCGTGCAGAAGCCAGTGTCCTCGCCGGTCAGCAGCCGTGCGTGTTCGATGCTCAGATAGCCCAGAGAGTCCGCGCCGATCAGCTTTGCAATCTCCGGCACCGTGTACTGATTGGCGATCAGTCCGTTTGCGCTGTCAATGTCGGTGCCGTAGAAGCAGGGGGCGATAAAGGGCGGCGCGCTGATACGCATATGGATCTCTTTTGCACCGGCGTGGCGCAGCATATCCACCGTGCGGCGGCAGGTCGTGCCGCGGACGATGGAATCGTCGATCAGAACCACACGCTTTCCCTCGATCACGCTGCGGATGGGATTGAGCTTGAGGCTGACCCCCATCTCCCGCTCGCTTTGCGTCGGTGCGATGAAGGTGCGGCCGATATATTTGTTCTTGGTCAGTCCGATGGCGTAGGGGATGCCGGAGGCGTGGGCGTAGCCGATGGCGGCATCCAGGCCGGAGTCCGGTACGCCGACGACCACGTCGGCTTCGACGGGGTGCTCCTGTGCAAGGAACTCTCCCGCCCGCTGCCTGGCCAGGCACACGCTTTTCCCGTCCAGCACCGAATCCGGGCGGGCGAAATAGATGTATTCAAAGACGCACATACTGCGCCGTTCCTTCCCGCAGTGGCTGCGGTCCGAATGCAGACCCCGCTCGTCCACCGTAACGACCTCGCCGGGCTCTACGTCGCGCAGGAAGGCCGCGCCGACCGCGTCCAACGCGCAGCTTTCCGATGCCGCCACGATGGAGCCGTCCGGCCGCTTTCCCAGGCAGAGCGGCCGGAAACCGTGCGGGTCCCTGGCTGCGATCAGCTTGGTGGGGGAGGAGATCACAAGGGAATACGCGCCGTGAATGACATCCATTGCAGCGCAGACGGCGGCTTCGATGCTGCTGCACTGCAGGCGCTGCCCTACGATCACGTAGGCGATGACCTCGGAATCCGTGGTCGTATGGAAGATGGAACCGCGCCGTTCCAGCTCGGTACGAAGCTCATAGGCGTTGGTCAGGTTTCCGTTGTGCGCCAGTGCCATGCTGCCCTTGTGGTGGTTGATGAGCAGGGGTTGGACATTGCGCAGGTTGTCCGCGCCGGTGGTGGCATAGCGCACGTGGGCGACCGCAATATGACCTTGCCCCAGCGCGTCCAGCTTTTCGCGGCTGAATACCTCGCTTACCAGGCCTACGTCCCGGCAGGAGCGAAAAACGCCGTCGTTGTTCAGCGCAATTCCGGCGCTCTCCTGGCCGCGATGCTGCAGGGCGTGCAGGCCGAAGCTGACCAACGGCGCAAGGTCGGCAAGCTTGGGGGAATAGATTCCGAATACGCCGCATTCTTCGTGAATGCCGCGGCTCATTTTATCCTTATACATCATGTTCACGCAGGCGGCGCATCACTTCCGCGTAGGCGTCCTCCACGCCGCCGAGATCGCGGCGGAAGCGGTCCTTGTCCAGCTTTTCCTGGGTTACGCTGTCCCAAAGGCGGCAGGTATCCGGGCTGATTTCGTCGGATAGAATGATCGTGCCGTCAGAGAGCCTTCCAAACTCCAGCTTGAAGTCCACCAGCGTGATGCCGCAGGAAGCCCAGAACTCGCGCAGCACCTCGTTGACCCGGAAGGCGTAATTGCGGATGGTGTTCAGTTCGTCCACGGTGGCAAGATGCAGAGCGATCGCGTGGGTCGAATTGATCAGCGGGTCGCCCAGCTCATCGTTTTTATAGGAGAATTCAATGGTTGGCTCGTCAAAGACGATCCCTTCCTCCACGCCGTAACGCTTGGCAAAGGAACCGGCGGCGATGTTGCGCACGATGACCTCAAGCGGGACGATCTGAACGCGCTTGACCAGCGTTTCCCGTTCGGAGAGTTCTTCGACGAAATGCGTCGGCACGCCCGCGCGCTCCAGACGCTGCATCAGACGGTTGCTCATTTGATTGTTGATGACGCCTTTTCCGGCGATCGTCCCTTTCTTGATCCCGTTGAAGGCGGTGGCGTCGTCCTTGTAGTCCACAATCAGAAGCTCCGGATCATCCGTGGCGAAGACCCGCTTTGCCTTACCCTCGTAAATCATTTCCAGCTTTTGCATACGATTTTCTCCTTTTTATCGCTCGATGAACGCGTTTCGCTCCGCGCCCACGGATACGTATTGAATATGACAGTTTACAGCGTTTTCAATGCGCTCGACATAGTCCCTGGCCTCGATGGGAAGGTCCGCCCAGGTACGGATGCCTGAAATATCACAGCGCCAGCCGTCCATGTACTCGATCACCGGCCTGGCGTCCCGCAGCGCAGCGGGGAACGGGAAATCGTCCGTCCGAACGCCGTCCAGCTCGTATTGCACACACAGCGGAATCCGGTCCAGATAGCTCAGCACGTCCAGCTTCGTCAACGCCAGCGCAGTTGCGCCCTGCATACGCACGCCGTAGCGCGTGGCGACCAGGTCGATCGGCCCGACGCGGCGCGGACGGCCGGTTTTTGCGCCGTATTCGGCTCCGGCCGTGCGCAGGGCATCCGCCTCCGGCCCGAACGATTCGCAGGTGAAGGGACCCTCGCCCACGCAGGTGGAGTACGCCTTGACAATGCCGAGCACCTCGTCCACATTCAGCCACGGCGCGCCGGCGCCGACCGGCGCGTAAGCGGCGAGGGTGTGAGAGGAGGTCGTAAACGGATAAATGCCGCAGTCGAGGTCGCGCAGCGCGCCAAGCTGAGCCTCGAAGAGGATGCGCTTTCCGGCGGCCTGCGCACGGTGCAGTTCCACGGCAACGTCGCAAAGGAAGGGCTTGAGCTTCTCTCCGTATTCCTCCAGCCAGTTGAGAAGTGATTCCCGTGTGAAGGGCTGTGCTCCGTATACGCCGGTGAGGATCAGGTTTTTCCACTCCAGCAGCTCGTCCACGTGTTCGCGCAGCTGCGCCGGATAGAGCAGATCTCCCGCAAGCAGGGTCTTCTTCTGCGCCTTGTCCGAGTAGAACGGCGCGATCCCTTGCTTGGTGGAGCCGTATTTCTTATCCTTGAGCCGTGCCTCCTCCAGCGCGTCCAGCGCACGGTGCCACGGCAGGAGAATCGACGCGCGGGCGCTGATCTTCAAATTCTGCGGTGAGACGTTCACACCGGAATCACGCAGGGTTTCGATCTCCGTCCACAGGTTTTCAAGATCAAGCGCGACGTCGTTGCCGAGAACGTTGACGATGCCTTCTCGAAACACACCGGACGGGAGCAGGTGCAGGGCAAATTTACCGCGGTCGTTGACAACCGTGTGGCCGGCGTTGCCGCCGCCCTGATAGCGGACGACGTAATCATACCGCTCGGTCAGCAGATCGACCATACGACCCTTGCCCTCGTCGCCCCAGTTGATTCCTACGATTGCACAGTTTGCCATTCTTTCCCCTCCTCTTACTTTTTCAGCGTGGCCCGTATCAGCCCGACGAACAGCGGGTGCGGGCGGTTGGGACGGCTCTTAAACTCCGGGTGGTACTGCACGCCCACGTAGAACGGCAGCTCAGACAGCTCCACGGCCTCCACCAGCCTTCCGTCCGGCGACGTGCCGCAGAGCGTCAGTCCGGCCGCGGTGAGCGCGTCCCGATAGTCATTGTTGAATTCGTAGCGATGGCGATGACGCTCCTCCACGCGCTTCGCTTCATAGCAGCGCGCAAGCGTGCTGCCCGGTGCGATTTCACAGGGATAGCTTCCGAGGCGAAGGGTGCCGCCCTTGTCGATCTCGCTGCTCTGTCCGGGCATGAAGTCGATGACCTTGTGGCGGCAAAGCTCGTCGAATTCGCCGGAGTTGGCGTCGGCCATCCCCACGACGTTCCGGGCAAACTCGATAACCGTGATCTGCATACCGAGGCAAAGTCCGAGAAAGGGCTTTTTATGCTCGCGGGCGTACCGGGCGGCCAAAATCATGCCCTCAACGCCGCGGCTCCCGAAACCGCCCGGAACGAGGATGCCGTCCAACGCGGCGAGAGTCCGGTCCGCGTTTTCCGCCGTGATCTGCTCGGAGTCGATCCAGCGGATATCCACCTTTGCGCCGTTGGCACTGCCCGCATGGCTCAGCGCCTCCGTTACGGAGAGATAGGCGTCGTGAAGCTGCGTATATTTTCCAACCAGGCCGATGGTTACGGTAGTCGTCGGGCGCTTCATGCGTTCGACCATCGCGCGCCATTCCGTGAGCTCCGGCGAGGGCACGCTGAGGCCGAGCTTGCGGCAGACCACACCGGAGAAATCCGCCGCTTCCAGCATCAGCGGCGCTTCATACAGGCAGGAGACGGTGCGGTTCTCGATCACGCAATCCGGCTGTACGTTGCAAAACAGTGCGATCTTGCGGAGGATGCTTTCGTCTTCGATCGGCTCGTCGCTGCGTAGCACGATGACGTCCGGGTGGATGCCCATGCCCTGCAGTTCCTTGACGGAGTGCTGCGTAGGCTTGGATTTATGCTCGTGGGAGCTGTTCAGATAGGGCACCAGCGTTACGTGGATGAAGAGACTGTTTTCCCGGCCTACCTCCAGTGAGACCTGGCGAGCGGCCTCGATAAAGGGCTGGCTTTCGATATCCCCGATCGTGCCGCCGATTTCCGTAATGACCACGTCAGCATCCGAGTGTTTACCCACGCGGTAGATAAACTCCTTGATTTCGTCGGTGATATGCGGGATGACCTGTACCGTGGAGCCGAGATATTCGCCGCGACGCTCTTTGTTCAGTACGTTCCAGTAGACCTTGCCGGTGGTAAGATTGGAGTATTTGTTCAGATTCTCGTTGATAAAGCGCTCGTAGTGTCCGAGATCGAGGTCCGTCTCTGCGCCGTCCTCGGTAACGTAGACCTCGCCGTGCTGGTACGGGCTCATGGTGCCGGGATCTACATTGATGTAAGGGTCCAGCTTCTGCGCCGCGACCTTCAGCCCGCGCGCCTTGAGCAGCCGCCCGAGCGACGCCGCCGTAATGCCCTTGCCGAGGCCGGAGACCACGCCGCCCGTTACAAAGATGTATTTGACCATTTTTCATCCCCCCCCTGATAATTTCTCAAACGGAAAAGACGCTCAATTAGGGGCACGAACCCCCAAAATGAACGTCTTTGCTCAACGAATGAAAGATACTACAATATGCCATGCCTGTCAATAGGCCGTAAACGTGTTTTTCACTTTTTTGCGTCATATTTTCCCGTTCTTTCTGCAATTTTGCGTTTTTATCTTTCTGTTTGTTGCTGTTATGCGCCAAAATACGAGAGCAGGCGGGCGGCAGCCTCAGCGGTAACCGCCGGAGTGCTGAAACAGGAGAAGCGGAACCACCCCTCGCCGCAGGCGCCAAAGCCGACGCCCGGCGTGCCGACGATGCCGGCGTTTTCCATGAGATTGTCAAAGAAGGTCCAGCTGTCCATTCCCTCCGGGCAGCGCAGCCAAAGATAGGGCGCATTCGCTCCGCCGAAATAGCGGATGGCGCAACGATCCAGCGTGCTGGCGAGGATCTGCGCGTTTTTGCGGTAGACGCCGAGACTGGCACGGCTTTGGCGCAGGCCCTCCTCGGTCAACGCGGCTGCGCCAGCCCGCTGCAGCAGATAGGACACACCGTTGGTGCAGGTGCTCCGGTTGCGGACCCACATACTTTGTAAAGACCGTCCTTCCCGGATCAGCGTCTTGGGAACCACGGTATAGCCCAGACGGGTTCCGGTAAAGCCGGCTGATTTGGACAGGGAAAACAGTTCGATCGCACATTCCCGCGCGCCGGACAGCTCGTAGATGCTGTGCGGTACTGCCGGATCCGTAATAAAGGCCTCATAGGCGGCGTCGAAGAGGATGACCGCCTGGTGCTCGTTGGCCCAATCGACCCAGGCCTGGAGCTGGGCTTTGGAATAGGCCGCCCCGGTGGGATTATTCGGGGAGCAGAGATAAATCAGTTCCGCCTCCAGCCCCGGAAACGGCAGCGGCAGAAAGCCGTTTTCCTCCGTACCGGGGATCGGGACGATCGTCCGTCCGGCCATCAGATTCGTGTCCGCGTAAGCGGGATAAGCCGGCTCCACGACGGCGACTCGGTTCTCGCTGGCAAAGAGGCCGCCGATTGCGCCGAGATCGTCCCCGATGCCGTAGCAGACGAAGACCTCCTCCGGGTCGATCCGCACGCCGCGCCGGGCGTAGTTGGTTACGGCAGCCTGTTTCATAAAGTCTTTGCCCAGCTCCGGCATATAGCCGTGAAAGGTCTCCGGGCGCGCCTGTTCATCCACGGCGTCGTGCAGCGCCTCGATCACCACGGGGGCCAGAGGAAGCGTTACGTCCCCGATACCCAGCCGCAGCAGGCGGCGCTCCGGGTGTGCGGCCTCGAAGCGCTCGGCCCGCATTTTCGTTTCATAGAACAGAAAATTGTCAGAAAGATTTGAATAATAGGAATTGATACGTATCACAGCGCGATTTCTCCCTCGTAAACGGTTCGGCAGGATCAGGACGGTCGAAAAAACGCTGTTATCTCGCTATCCTGAAAAACAGCAAAAAGGCAAAGGGAGATACCGAGCGAACTGCCGCAAAGACTCCAGTGCCTTTTCAAAAGCATTATATAAAAGGGGGAAATGATTGTCAACCGCCTTTTCAAACGGGCTGTCGTCCTTATCATTTTTATAAGGGAGAAGACCGGCATAGCCGGTCTTCTCCCTTACATTTTTGGCGTTTTTGCCGCAGGTCTTCAGTTGTTCACCACTTCGCCGGGGTTCGAGGCGGAGTGGGCGGTGGACCA
>CAMZIO010000008.1 GCA_947307255.1 uncultured Clostridia bacterium
GGGCGGAACTTGCCCCAGCGGGTCTTGGTCTTGGCGACGACCACGCCCATGATAGGGTCGTTGAAGGCGTCAAACACGCGCGCCGCCATCAGAATGATACCCATGGCGATGGCGTTCACGCCCAAAAGGTCCTGAAAATAATAGAGCACGTAGCTCGCCGAGAGCATATACACCATGTCCTTGCCCACCGCGCCAAGGCCGTAGGACAGTTTCGATCTGCCGGTTAAAGTCTGTTTGTTTTCCATGACGTTACCTCTTTACTTCTCTTTGTTTTTCAGTCCCATGGCGATCTTGACGGCGTTGTACGCGCCGTCGTAAAGGCCAATCGTCTTGTTGCGCCGGATGCTCTCGCACATCTGCGCCAGCACGGTCTCCTCGTTCAAAAACAGGTCGATCATCTGCAGCGTGTGCGGAACGTCCTCGCACTCCAGCGTGCCGTCGCCCATCTCGGCGGAGTGGATCGCGCCCCAGCGCTCGTGCCCGCCGATGCGCTTTAAGAAGAGCTTGGGCACGGGGTAGAACGCCAGCTCGCTCGGCTTGGTCAGCAGCACGTCGCACGAGCGCATCAGCAGGTTCGTGCAGTACACCGCTTCAAAGATGTTCTCATGCCAGAAGGCGTGCACGCCTTCGACGCTCCCGTCGATGGCGGTGGAGGCAAAGGCGTTGGTTTCCTCCCAGCTGCCAAAGTGCAGCGTGCTCAGCTCGGCCAGTCCCTCCACCGACCTGGTCAACTTGCGCCAGACGTTCTTGTAATCCCCGACGTTGACGTACAGCGCCGCGCGTTTTTCGCGGATTGCGGGCAGGAGATGGCGGATCACGGCGGCAAACAGCTCCCGCTGTGCGCCGGCGCCGCCAATTGTGAGCAGAAAGCGCATGGGCGCGCCGTCCTTCTTGCGGCGCATTCTCGCGTCGCAGTCCGCTTCGACGTTCGCGGTCAACTCGTGATCGACATAGTGGCCGGTGTAGACCAGGCTGTCCGCCGGCATGGGATTGAGCACGTCCTTGCCCTGCATCCCGTTGAGAATGCGGTAACCCATATAGGACTGGTGCGTCTGGATCGTGTGCACGCTGCCCTCGGCCAGATGGAGCGCCATGGGCCAGTTGTCGGGAATCGCGTTGACCACGTATTGCATCCCCGCGTGGAGTGCGGCCTGCGCCGGCCAAACGTGCGTGCCGATGACAGGGATATCCTTGGGCACGTTTTTGAATACGGGCGCCATCAGCTCGGCATTTTTCTGGTCGCTTGCGTTATAGCTCAGCTTGCGGAAGCCCTCGTAGTTCGTCGGCTCCCAGATCAGCGCGTTGAACGCCTTGCTCTTTTGCGAGATGCGCGAACCAAGGGAATACAGCTCGTTCTGCGCGCCGATGACCTTGGTGCAGGTCGTATCCGGGAAAGAGTTGAGATCCATCCAGTACGGCTTATAGCCCAGCGCGTGGGCGCAGGAGGCCATGGCGATCGAGATGCGGTAATGGCCGAAGCCCATGCGGATGTTGCCGACGATGAGGCCCCTTTCCCGGTCGAAGGGGGTGTCTCCTTCCCCCTCGCCGATGCGGATGTCCGAGACGTCCAGCGGCTCATACAGGCAGGCGTTTTTGACGATTTTGGCCGGATAGTTCGCGTCCGAATCGTCCCCGTACTTCTTGGCAAATTTTTCCTTGGAGTGTACTGCTTTTTCGTAGTCCTTGTCCGAAATCTCGTTGCCGAAAATCAGCTTCGACTTATCCTGCATCGCTTTCCCTCCTGTTCCTCATCCGCCGCGCAGATCGCAAATCTGCTGCGCGCACGGGTGCGTCCGCGCGCTCCTGCGCTGCGGCGCCGCCCGATCGCCGCTATCGTCCTGCCCCGGATACAGGGCTTGATACTCTATTATACAATAGCACCGGCAATATGGCAAACCAATTTGCCCTGATCAGTCCCATTTTTTGATTTCCGCCCTCTTTTTTCACCGTCCGGCGCATTTTTCTTGTCATGTTCGCCGCAAAGTGGTATACTGACAGGAACTTACGATAGAAGGAGTGTCTTCATGGGCGCAAAACACAACCTGCAGGAATACGTGGACGCGCTGCGCTGCGCCGGGCTGGTCGCGGAATACGGCGTGCCGGACGGCGCGCTGCAAACGCCGATCGACTGTCTGACCTACGACACGCGCAAAATCAGCGGGCGAACGCTGTTTTTGTGCAAGGGCATTCATTTCAAGGAAGAGTACCTGCGTCAGGCCAGGCAGCTCGGCGCGGTGGCCTACGTTTCCGAGCGGGCATACGACGTGGATTTGCCGCACGTCCTGGTGCGCGATATCCGGCATACGCTCTCAACGCTCGCCCCGCTCTACTATGACCGCGTAACGGACGATCTGGTTTCAGTCGGCATCACCGGCACGAAGGGGAAAAGCACGACGGTTTTCTTCCTGCGCTATATCCTCAACGCCTGGCTTGCCGTCCGGCAGCAGGGCGCGTGCGCGCTCGTTTCCTCAATCGAGACCTTTGACGGGAAAGTATCCCAGCCCTCCCACATCACGACGCCGGAAATTCTGGAGCTTTACCAGATCTATCAAAACGCCGTTGACAACGGCGTAACACACCTGGTCAACGAGGTGTCCAGCCAGGCGCTCAAGTACGAGCGGGTGGGCGGCATCCGCTACAACGTCGGCTGTCTTCTCAACATCGGGCTGGATCACATCAGCCCCATCGAACACACGGATTTTGAGGACTACTACACCGCCAAGCTCAAGATTTTCGATCAGAGCGAGATTGGACTTGTCAATACCGATGCGGAGCACGCGGCGCGCACGCTTGCCTATGCGCGCGCGCGCTGCCCGGTGGTAACCTTCGGTTCGCACGAGAGCGACGACGTATATTGCAGCGGGATCGAAAAACGCCCGGACGGCATTTATTTTACCGTCCGTTCCCCTTACTATTGCGGGACGTTTTCCCTCTCCATGCCCGGCATATTCAACGTCTCCAACGCGCTGGCCGCCATCGCCGTATGCGGTGTGCTGGGCGTGCCGGAGGAATACGTGCGCGTCGGCCTGCGCAATGCGCGCGTCGCCGGGCGGATGGAGGTCTATCACAGCGCCGACGGCGAGGTGAGCGTCATCGTGGATTACGCGCATAACGCGATGAGCTTCGACGCGCTGTTCCGCTCGGCTAAGGCGGAGCATCCGGGCTGCGCGCTGCTGGCGATTTTCGGCGCCGTGGGCGGCAAAGCGCTCAGCCGCCGCCGCGACCTGGGCGAAACCGCGGCAAAATACGCCGACTATATCTTTATCACCGAGGACGATCCCGCGGAGGAATCCCCCGTTGAAATCGCCCGGCAGATCGCACGGTACGTTACCTGTCCCTATGAGATCAACGTCGACCGGGGAGACTGTATCCGCAGGGCGATTCTGGAATGGACCGGCAAGCGCGTGGTGCTCTGCGCCGGCAAGGGCAGCGAAACGACGCAAAAGCGCGGCACGGAGTACGTTACCGTCCCGTCGGACGGCGACTGGGCGCGCAAATATCTGAAGGAATACGATGAGAGGCAGCAAAATGCAACAGTATGATTTTCTTCCCATTATCCTCGGCAGTGATGAAAACGCCTACGGTACGGCGCGGCTGTTTCACGACTATCTGGGCGACGCGCCGGTAAAGCCGCTGCTGCTGTGCGCCAAGCGGCTCAACGCCACGCGCGACAGCAAGCTCTTCGACGTGCGGGAGATCCCGGACTTTGACCGCGACGATGTATTCCCCGACGCGCTGCTGCGCGTGTTGGAGCAGTATGCCCCGGCCTATCCGCGCGGCTTCGTGGTCGTGCCCTGCTCGGACTACTATACGGGGCTAATCTGCCGGCACTACGACCGTTTTCAGGGTCTGATCCGCAATCGCTTCAACCCCGTAGAACTGCTGGAGACCTTTGACACGAAGGACCGCTTTTACGCCCTTTGCGACAAATACGGCCTGGATTATCCGAAAACCGCCGTCTGCACGGCCCAGGAGCGCACGTCCGTCATCGACGCGCTGCCCTTTGGCTTTCCCATCGTCGTCAAGCCTGAAAACAGCAACGCCAGCGACTATCTGCACTGCGATTTTGAGGGGAAAAAGAAGGTCTACTTCTTCTCCAACCGCGACGACTATCTCTCCATGGTCGAGCGCATGGACCGCTCCGGCTATACGGGCAAGCTCATTTTGCAGGAGTTTATCCCCGGCGGGGACGACGCGATGCGTGTGCTCAACAGCTACTCTGACAACGACGGCCGGGTGCGCGCGATGTGTCTGGGCCAGCCGGTGCTGGAATTTTACGATCCCGGCTCCATCGGCAATTACGCCGCGATTCTCTCGCGCAGCGATCACGCGCTCTATGAGAAGATGCGCGCTTTTCTGGAGGAGCTGGGCTACGTCGGCTTTTCCAACTTTGACATGAAGTACGACAGCCGCACCGGGCGTTACGTGCTCTTTGAGATCAATCCGCGCCTGGGACGCAGCAGCTTTTTCGCCTATGCCGCGGGGATGAATTTCATCCGCTATCTCTGCGAGGACACGGTTTACGGCCGCCGGACGGACTGCGTTTACAACGAGAACACCGCGCTGTGGTCGCACGTTTCCCCCGGCATATTGCGCAAATACGTCAAGGACGACGCGCTGCGCGCAGAGCTGCAGCGCTATCCGGTCCATTATACGCTTTGGTGGGAGGAGGACCGCAACCTCAAGCGCGCGTACCGTATCCTGCGTTTTCAGCGTGCGCAATTCAAGAGCTTCCGCCGCTATTACTTTGACAAAAACGGTGATTGGATGCATGAGGCATAAAAGCCGCGGGCTGAAGGCTTCCCGCCTCAGCCCGCGCTTTCCGTATGCTCCGCCCGATCACAGCAGCAGCGGCTGGAGCTGCCGCCCTGTAAGCGCCTGTTCCGCCGTCGGCAGAATGAGGGAAAAATCCGCAATCAGCGAATACGGTTTTTCCTCGGCATTGTCCTGTCCAAACGGCACGAAATAATAGTTTTTTCGATTGAGCAGCGCGGCGATATTCGGCGCGCTGGCGCTCAGGCCGTCGTTGGTGGCAATGGCAAGCACCACGGGCTTGCCGTTTCGCAGGTGGCTTTTCGCCGCCATGCTCACCGGCCCGTCCGTTATGCCGCCCGCCAGCTTCGCCAAGGTGTTGCCCGTGCACGGCGCAATCACCAGCACGTCCATCCGCCCCTGCGGGCCAAGGGGCTCCGCCTCCACGATCGTACGCACGGCGAGGCGGCCCGCCAGGCTCTCCAGCCGCTCCAGCAGATCCTCCGCACGGCCGAAGCGGGTATCATACCGCGCCGCGTTCTCAGACACGATAGGGATCAGCTCGTGCTGCAGCGCAAGCTGCTCATACTGTTTGAGGATCTGCGGATGATTGCAAAATGACGCACAGAGTGCAAAACCGATTCTCATAGTTCTTCCTCCCACATCTGATACAGGGTTTCCTTGAGCGCAAGCGCCGCGCTCTCCGGCGCGGCGCGTCCCGGCAGGCCGCCCGCCTTAACGTAAGTAAGCCCCAGCTCCGCCGCCGCCTGCGCGTCAATCCCCGCCGCCGAGGAAAGCTCGACCAGCAGGCAGCCGCCGTCCACCTCGCGCAGCAGCGGCATCCCCAAAACCGGGTGCGGCACGGTGTTGAAAATAACGCGGAACGGGCCGAGCACACCAGCCAGGCGATTGGTGCGCAGCGGGCGATAGCCAAAAGCGTCGATCCAGGCCAGGTCCTCCATCCGCCGCGCGCTGACGCTCACCTGCGCGCCCAACGCTTTGAGATCGTGGGCAAGCAGCTTTCCGATGCGTCCGAAGCCGATCACCAGGCACGGTGTGCCGTGCAGCGTAACGCTCGTGCGCTCCAGCGCCAGTTGCAGCGCGCCCTCCGCAGTGGGTACAGCGTTTTTTACCGTCAGCGCCTCGCGCGAGAAATAATCGCTCAGCATCAGACCGCAGGCAGCGGCAGCGCTGCGCTCCTTCTCCCGGACAGCTCCGGCATAGATCCGCTGGTCCGGCCGCAGCCGCGGCCAAAGTGTGTCGAGGGCAAGCGCCCGCTCGCTGTTGAGCTGTCCGTCCTTTCGGGTCAGCGGCGCCGGTAAAAGGATGCGCTCCGCCGATGCCGCCTCGTCCAGCGTCTTTTCGTCCGGTTCGCCCGCAACGCCCCAGGTGTTGACGGAAAACCCGTCGACGGCCAGCATCCGTGCAAGGTAAGAAAACCGCGCGTCGCCGCCGAGGATTCCAACCGTTTGGCCCATTTCATTCCCCCTTTTCGTTCTTCACGCTATTCTATGCGCCGCTGCGCCGCAATTTGACTCCCATTTTCCTTTGCCTGCGGCGCGCACTTTTTCAGGAGGATCTTATGCCCCGCTATCCCTATCTGCTCTTTGACGCCGACGACACGCTCTTTTCCTTTCCCGCGGCAAACCGCGTCGCCTTTGCCGCCGCCTGTGCCGTCAGCGGGCTGACCTTTTCGGACGAGCTGCTGGCGCAGTACGAGGTGCACAACAGCGCCCTGTGGCGGCAGTTTGACCGCGGCGAGGTCAGCAAGGAGTTTCTCGTGTTGGAGCGTTTCCGCCGTTTTTTTGCCGAGTTGGGGATCGACGCCGACCCCCGGCTGGCCAATGACGTACATCTGACCGCGCTCGGCAACAGCGCCGTGCTGCTCCCCCACGCCGCCGAGGTCGTCAAAACGCTCGCGCGCACGCACCGGCTGTTCGTGGTAACCAACGCCGTGGCGCGCGTACAGAAAAGCCGTCTGTCCCAATCGGAGATCGCGCCGTATATCGAACGCGCCTTCATCTCCGAGGAGATCGGCGCGGCCAAGCCGAAGCGCACCTATTTCGACTATGTATTCGCACACGTCGACGGCATCACGCGGGATAACTGCCTGCTCGTCGGTGATTCGCTCACCAGCGACATCCTCGGCGCCAACGAATACGGTCTCAAGTGCTGCTGGTTCAATCCCGACCACGCGCCGAACCACGCAGGGCTGCACGTGGATTACGAGATTGCCGACCTGCGCGAGCTGTATGATATCGTATAACAAAGAAGGCTCCGGGCCGAAGCCCGGAGCCCTTTTTTCAGCGATTGAGAATCCCCAGCAATTCTTTTACGTCCCGCAGCACGAACTTCGGCTGCACCGCGCTGCACGCCACATCCTCGGCCTTTGTCTCGCCCGAGAGCACCAGCACCGTATCTACCCCGGCGTTGACGCCGCAGGCGACGTCCGTATAGATCCGGTCGCCCACGACCACCGTCTCCTCCGCCGTTGCGCCCACGGTCTGCATGGCAAGCCGCACCATGTCCGGCCGGGGCTTGCCGATCACGTAGGGGCGGCGCTTCGTCGCGCGGTAGAGCATCTCGCACACGCTGCCGCAGTCCGGCACGCAGCCGTACCAGGTCGGGCAGACCCAGTCCGGGTTGGTGGCGATATAGTCCACACCGCGGCCGAGCAGGATGCAGGCATCCTCCAGCTTTTGGAACGTCAGCTCCGTATCAAAGCCCATCAGCAGCGTGTCCACCGCATCGTCCCGATCGTCCGTGAGGCAAAAGCCCGCCTGGCGCAGCTGCCGCTTGAACGACTCCGTCCCGCAGACGTAATACCGCTTGCTCTCTCCCTGACGCACGTGCAGATAGGCGATCAGCGCATCCACGGAGGTGAGAAAATCCTCCCGCACCGCCGCCACGCCGAGCCGGCGCATCTTTTCCACGTACGCCTCCGCTCCGCGGGAGGAGTTGTTGGTCAGAAACAGATAGTGCGCGCCGCCTTGCCGGATCCGGCGCAGCAGCTCCGCCGCGCCGTCAAACAAATGCTCGTCTACGTAAAGCGTGCCGTCCATGTCCAGCAGGAACAGCCGCTTTTTCTTCAGTTCTTCGTTTCCCGTCATTCCGTCGTCCTTTTTGCAGATCGTATGCGCTCCGCCCGTCCCGCTTACGCCCAGCGGAAATCTTGCTCTCCGGCCGCCAGCGCAAAGTGATAGCGGACGATGCCCAGATCCATCCTGCTGTACGCACCGCCCGTGGACTCCGCCTTCACCGCGCCGTCGGCAAGCAGGGTAAAGCGAAAGCGCTGTTGGTTCACCGCAGTGGGCGCAAGCATGGCCGCCTCCATCCCGCGTGCAAACCATTCCGGCATTTCACCGTCCACATGGCAGCACTCACGCAGCGGGCGGCTGCGATGCGCACTTCCCTGTGTATTGCCGTAGCCGACGGCAATCACGCCGCAGAGCGTCTCGTCCGCAGCGATAACGCAGGCTCTTTTCCCGGCGCGGCGGGAAAAGGTCAGCCCCACCCAGCAGGTGTTGAGCCCCAGGGTCTGCGCAAGCAGCACGAGCCGCTCGCCGTACCAGCCGAGTCGTTCGTCCAGCCCCGCGTCTTTTTTGCCGACGAGGGCAATATAGTTGCGCACGTTGTCAAACTTGCCGTAATGCGCCATCAGGCCGCCAAAGGCGGTCGGCTCCTGCGTAATAAGCTGCAGGTGCAGCGCGCCCGCCTCGTTGCAGGCGCGGATCTCCTCGCGCAGCCGCACAAGCGCGTCCGGCGCGATCGGCTCGTCCCGATAGGCGCGCACGCTGTGCCGCGCTTCGATAGCTTCTAGTAAGGTCATGCTTTGCTCCTTCCTGCGCCCCTTATCGCGGGGCAGCTCCGTTTTCCGCCGCGCTCAGCGCGCATAGGAGACCACCGGGTCGTCTATGTCCCGCGTGGCGTAAGCGTTCAGGCTCATATCCGCCCGCGCGCCGGCGAGGTATTCGTAGTAGCCCTGCGCGCCGATCATCGCGCCGTTATCCCCGCACAAGCGCAGCGGCGGCAGGTAGAGCCGGCAGCCCTCCCGCCGGCACGCCGCCTGCAGGTCGGCGCGCAAAATCGAATTGGCAGCAACGCCGCCCGCCGCCACGATCACCTTGCGTCCGCAGCGCTGCGCGGCGAGCATCGTGCGCGGCACCAGCTCGTCCGATACGGCGCGGGTAAAGTCCCGCGCCAGCGCGGCGCGATCCAGCGCCTCGCCCTTTTGCGCGGCGTTGTGCGCCAGGTTGACCACCGCGGTCTTCAGCCCCGAAAAGCTCATATCCAGCTCCGCTCCCTCGACCTTTGCGCGCGGCAGCTCGTATACGCCCCCCGCGCTTTGCTGCGCCAGCGCGTCCATCGGCGCGCCGCCGGGATACGGCAGGCCCAGCACCCGCGCAGCCTTGTCAAAGCACTCGCCCGCCGCGTCGTCCCGCGTGGCGCCGACGAGCGCGAAATCGGTGTAGGTCTTCACGTCGACGAGCAGCGTGTTGCCGCCCGACATACACAGCGCCAGAAACGGCGGCTCCAGCTCCGGAAAGGCCAGATAGTTCGCCGCGACGTGCCCGCGGATATGGTGCACCGGGATCAGTGGTACGGAAAGCGCGTAGGCGACCGATTTGGCAAAGTTCAGCCCCACCAGCACCGCGCCGATCAGCCCCGGCGCATAGGTCGCGGCAACAGCGTCGATCTCCGATTTGGTGATCCCCGCCTCGCGCAGCGCCTGGTCGCACAATCCCGCGATTGCCTCCACGTGCTTGCGTGAGGCAATTTCCGGCACGACGCCGCCGTAGAGCGCGTGCATATCTGCCTGCGACAAAATCGCGTCGGAGAGCACCCTGCGCCCGTCCTCCACCACTGCAACGGCGGTTTCGTCGCAGGAGGATTCAAATGCCAAAATCTTCATGTCCTCATTCCTCCCAGGGAATCTTCTCCGGCATCCCCATGCTGATATCCCATGGGATACGGATAAAGCGTTCGTAAGCCTTTTCGGAAAACCGGCTGCGATAAGCCGCACGGTGCGCGCACATCAGCGCCTCGTCCGTTACCGGGCCCTCTGCCCAAAAGAGCGTGTGATACGGCACGCCGAACACCGCCGCGTCGTAACCCGCCTGTTGCGCGCCGTTGCGTCGGTAGAATGCCAGGCGACGCCGCGCCATCGCGGGATCCGGCGCATACTGCGGCACCTCCGACTCGCCAAAGAGCACCTTTCCGCACTCCGCCTCCAGCAGCTTTGCGATCAGCATTGCGCCAAGGCCGTCGTTTCGCCGCTGCGGCGCCACGCACAGATAGTCAAAAAGGCCCCAGCCGGGCGACGCCTCCCAGACGAACGCTTCTCCGACGATCTCCTCCCCGTCCAGCAGGCACCAGGGATGGTACGCCCCTTCGCGCATCAGGGCGCGGATCGCGTGCAGCGGACGCAGTTCCGCCGCCGGAAAGGACGGTTTGAGGTGCTTTGCGTATACTTCCTGCACTTCACGGTCCGTCAGCAATCGCATCTTCATCCGCCGCAAACTCCCTCGTCATGATGATTGCATCCTCCTTGGGATGCTCGTAATAGTTCTTGCGCCGGCCCACGCCGCGAAAACCGCGGCTGCCGTAGAGCGCGATGGCGCCGTAGTTCGACGCGCGCACCTCCAGCGTGAGGAAGGCGAGCCGGTTCCCCTGCGCAAAGCGGACGAACACGTCCAGCAGTTGGGAGGCAACGCCCGCGCGGCGGCACTCCGGCCGCACGGCGACGTTGGTGATATAGCCTTCGTCCGCCACGACCAGCAGCCCCGCGTAGCCCGCGACGCTGCCATCCGCTTCATCCAGCGCCACCAACAGCGCGGCGCAGTCGTTCTCCAGCTCCTCGGAGAGCATCCGCCGCGACCAGGGCACGGTGAAGCATTGGCGCTCCAACTCCGCGACCGCATCCAGATGTTCGTCCGTCATCGGGACGATGCGCACTTTCTTTTTCAAATGCTCCATAGATTTCCCTCAATCCTTGGCCTCCAGCCAGTTCTTGCCCCAGTGGGCCTGGGCGGTCAGCGGCACGGAGAGCGTCATCGCGTGCTCCATCTCCTCGGTGAGCAGCTTTGCCGTCTGCTCCGCCTCCTCCGCCGGGCACTCTACAATCAGTTCGTCGTGCACCTGCAGCACCAGCCGTCCCCGCAGCCGCGCGCGGCGCAGCCGTTCGTCCACGCGCACCATGGCCAGCTTGATAATGTCCGCCGCCGTGCCCTGAATGGGCATATTCATCGCGACGCGCTCCCCGAACGAGCGGGTAGCGTAGTTCGACGCGGTCAGCTCCGGCAGCGTCCGGCGGCGGTGCATCAGGGTCTCCACGTAACCGCGCGCTCTCGCCTGCTCCACCACCTCGTTCATATAGCGGCGGATGCCGGAAAAACGCGTCAGGTAGTTCTCAATATACGCCTTCGCCTCGCTGATCGGCACGCCGATATCCTGCGCGAGGGAAAAGGCTGAAATGCCGTAGACGATGCCGAAATTGACCGCCTTTGCGTGCGAGCGCATCTCCCGGCTCACCTGGTCAAACGGCACGCCGAATACCTGCGAGGCCGTAACCGTGTGGATATCCTCCCCGTCCTGAAACGCCCTTTGCATCGTCTCGTCCTGCGCAACGTGGGCCAGCAGACGCAGCTCGATCTGCGAATAGTCCGCATCCACCAGCACGCAGCCCTCCGCCGGAACGAACATCCGGCGAAACTCACTGCCAAGCTCCGTGCGCGTGGGAATATTCTGCAGGTTCGGCTCGCGCGAGGAAAGCCGCCCCGTGTCGGTAACGGTCATCATAAAGCTGGTGTGGATCCGTCCGTCCGGCGCGATGACCTTCAAAAGCCCGTCGCAGTAGGTGGACTTAAACTTGGCATACTGGCGGTACTGCAGCACGTCCGAGACGATCGGGTGTTCCCAGCGCAGCTTTTCCAACACGTCCGCGTTGGTCGACCAGCCGGTTTTCGTTTTCTTTCCGTGGGGCAGCTGCAGCTTTTCAAACAGGACCGTGCCGAGCTGCTTGGGAGAATTGATATTGAACGTCTCGCCCGCGGCGGCATAGATGCGCTGCTCCAGTTCCCTGACGCGCCGTTCCATCAGCGCGCCGAAATCCGTCAGCGCCGCACGGTCAACCCGCACGCCCGCACATTCCATCCTTGCCAGCACGCTGCACAGCGGCAGCTCGACGTCGTAATACAGCCGCTCCAGCTGCAGCGACGTCAGCCTCTCCCGCAGAGGATCGTGCAGCGACGCGATTGCCGCCACCTCGGAGGCAAGCACGGCGTATTGCTCCGCGCGCCGCGTCTCCCCGTCGCCGTCCCCGTCCAGCAGCGACAACTGTCCGTCGCCGCCGTCGCCGGCCGCGCCGGCATAGGGCTCGAACCCGCCGTACTGCGCGCAGAGGATACGCAAATCGTAACTCGACGCCGTTGCGTTGAGCAAATACCCCGCCAGCGCCGTATCGAATTCCCACCGGTTATTCTCCGGCAGGCCGTAATCCAGCAGATAGCGCTGCAAATCCTTGATCTCGTGTCCCGCCTTGGACACGGGCAGGGAGAACAGCGTCCGCATGGCGGCGCCCCAGTCCCCGGCAAAGCGTTCCCGATCCAGAAGATAGACCTTTTCCGTGCTCCCCGGCCGGCCGATTTGGAGCGCAAAACGCGTATAGTCCGGCACGCTGCGGATATACAGCGTTTCACCCGCGTTTGCGATCTCCTCCGCCGCTGCGGCGACGTCGGCGTCGCTGAGCAGCTCTGCCGCGTCGCCGCTGCCCCCGAGGGTCTGCAGCACAGCCGCGCGCTGCGCCGGTTTTTGCAGCTTCCATTTTTCGATAAACTTGGTGAATTCCAGCTTGACGAACAGATCGTACAGCTCCGGCCGGTACGCCTGCCGCAGCGTCGCCTCCTCCGGTGAGAACGGCAGAGGCGCGTCGGTCAGAATCGTCGCCAGGCGATAGGAGGTCCGCGCGCTCTCCTCGCCCTCGGTCAGTTTTCGGATCACGGCGGGCTTGGCGTCGATATCCGGCAGCTTTTCATAGATCGCGCCGATGGAGGCGTACGTCCGGATCAGCTCCATCGCCGTCTTTTCCCCGATACCCGGCACACCGGGGTAATTGTCGCTGCTGTCGCCCATGAGCGCCTTGAGGTCAATGATATGAACGGGATCAAAACCGTACTCCTCGCGGAACGTCTCCGGTGTCATGTCCCGCGTGGCGGTCTGCCCCATGCGCGTGGAGACGAGCTTGACCTTCGTGCGCCCGGTAATGAGCTGCAGGCTGTCCTTGTCCCCGGTAACGATCACGCAGTCCCAGCCCGCATCCTCGCAGCGGCGCGAGATCGTGCCGATCAGATCGTCCGCCTCATAGCCGGCAAGCTCGTAGCGCGGGATATTCATCGCATCGAGCACCTCTTTGAGCAGCGGCAGCTGCATGGCCAGCTCCTCCGGCATACCCTTGCGCTGGGCCTTGTAGCCGTCATACGCCAGATGGCGGAAGGTCGGCTCGCGTCGGTCGAAGGTTACGCACAGCGCATCCGGCGTCTCTTCGCTCGTAAGGCGTGAGAGCGTGGAGAGAAACCCGTAAATTGCGTGCGTGTATAAACCCGTCTGCGTGGTCAGCGGACGGACGCCGTAATAGGCGCGGTTGAGGATCGAATTGCCGTCGATTACCATCAGTTTCATGGCGCGCTCCCCCTCGGACCAGAATGAATTAAATTATTATACCGCATCGTTCCGGCAAAAACAACATGGCCGCGTGAAAAAAGCGCGCTGCACACCGGCAAAAAAGACGCGAGCCCTCCGCCCGCGTCTTTTGCCAAGCACGCTCCAATTCTAAAAACCGGCGCCGCACCGACGGCTGGCAGCTTTTAATGCTCCGCTCCCCATTGCGCCGGATCAAGCGGCACCGCACCGAGCTGCGAGAGAATCTCGCCCTCCATCAAAAACTGCACCTGCTCCACGCCGCTGAGCGACCGGAGCGAGTACACCAGCGACTCCACCATCCAGCGCTGCGCCTCCGGCGATTCGGGCAGTGGCAATTCCCCCGGCAGGGTCAGATAGCACACGCCCTCGTCGATGCGGCTGGAGAGCACGGAAAATCCCTCCGGCAGCGTCCCGGTCAAATCGGTGTCCTCCTCCGGTCCCTGCATCAGCGCGTCCAGCAGCGCGTTCACGCGCGTCTGCCCCTCGTAAAGCGCCAGGGTTTGCTGCTGCGGCCGCAGCGCAAGCGTCTGCGTATCCAGGAAGTAAAGCTGCACCGTAATCGGCCGCAGCGCGTCCTCACGGCTGCCCAGCAGCGTATCCGCCGCGGTAAAAAGCTGGGTCTTTCGATAGGGCAGCGGCCGGCCGTTCGCCGTGATGCTCACGGCGTTCACCCCGTCGAGCTGGGTCAGCGTCAGCGTCAGGCAGTAGTCCGCCAACGACAGCTCCACCCCGGAAAGGCGCGCATACTGGCTGGACAGATCCACCTGGGCCTGTTTGCCCGAAACGCGCAATCCCAGCAGTTGGGTACCGCCGGGGAACGGCGAACGGAGCTCCGGATCCTCCGGTGCGCACAGCAGCGCCTCCGCCAGCGCGCACGCAAGCTGCTGGGCATCGGGCGCGCCGTCCGTTTCGATCTGCGCAGGGCACGCTGCGATGGCGTCCCCTCCGGCGGCGGATTCGGGCGATGCCACATAGTAAAGCGAAAAGTGCTCCGTCTCCTGCGGCGTCTCCTGCGGCGTCTCCTGCGGCGCACAGGCGCAAAGTACACACACGGCCGTCATCGTCGAGAGCAGCAGCCGCGCGATCAACCGTTTCTTCACGACGCCTCACCGCCTTCCTCCGCGCGCGGCAGACGCACGGTGAATACGCTGCCGCCGCCCTCCCGCGCGCGCACGGCAATGCTGCCGCCGCGGCGGCGCACCGTGTCAGATACGATGGAAAGGCCCAGCCCCGTGCCGCCGTCGGCGCGGGAGCGCATCTTATCCACGCGGTAAAAGCGGTCGAAAATGCGCGGCATATCCTCCTGCGGAATGCCGATGCCGTCGTCCTCCACGGTCAGCACACAGGTTGCGTCGTCCCCGGCAAGCGTGATGTGCACGAAGCCGCCGGGGCGGTTATACTTGATGGCGTTTTCCGCCAGGTTGTAAATCACTTGATGCAAGTCGTCCTGCCCGGCGAGCACCGTGCCCTCGCGCTCCACGACGGCAGACATCTCCACCTGTCGTTCTTGCGCCACCAGGCGCAGCATCCGCAGCACGCGCTCGATCACCGGCGAGATCTCCACCGCAGTCGGCTCCTCCGCTGCGCCGCTGTCCAGCCGCGTCAGCCGCAGCAGATTCTCCGTGATGCGGGTCAGGCGCTCGGACTCCTGCTCGATATCCCCGACGAACTCCCGCACCGTGGTCGGGTCCATGTTTTCGGTCTGCAAAATGGAATCCGACAGCAGCCGGATGCCTGCCAGCGGGGTCTTCAGCTCGTGCGAGGCGTCGGAAACGAACCGGCGCCGCGCGTCCTCCGTGGTCTGCAGACGGTCGGCCAGGCTGTTGAACTCGGTGGCAATCTCCGTGATCTCGTCCCGCCCGCCGATCTCGGCGCGGTGGCTGTACGAGCCTTCGCGCATCCTGCGGATCGCATCGGCCAGCACGCCGAAGCGCCGCGTCAGCACGCGCGAGAGAATCGTACTGAGCCCCACGACGAACACCGTTACCGCCAGGGAAATCCGCAGCAGGTTGTTTTGCAGGCTCGCCAGCAGGGTTGCCTGCTCGGTGTCGTACTCATAGGCGTAGACGCTGCCGATCGTCTGGTTGCGGTAGATCACCGGCGCGGCGGCGCGGCTTTGAAACGCGCCGTCGGCAAAGGTGGTATAAAACACGTCGTTCCCGCGCAGCGCCTGCACCACCTCGGTATAGAAGGCGTAGCGTCCGCGCGCGCTGTCCGTCTCGCGCGTATCGTAGAGGATGCAGCCCGCCGCATCGGTTACGAGGATACGGGAGATCTCCGTCGCCTCCACCAGCGTCATCGCGGACGAGACGTTCTCCTCCGTCAGCTCCTCCAGGCCGGAGAGCGCCGCAACCATCACCGAAACGCTGCCCTTGAGCGTCGTCTCCTTCGAGCGGAAGGTCAGATTCTCCGACACCACCAGCGGATAGGTGTTCATCAGGATCAGCACCGCCAGAATGATGCAGATATAACTCAGGCTGAATTTCGTCTGTAAGCTGATACGGTGCATTCCGGCACCTCCTTCCTGCGTGCGGCCGCGCTCAGTCCTTGAGATAGTAGCCCACGCCCCACTTGGTCATGATGTACGCCGGCTCGGCGGGGTTGTTCTCCAGCTTCTCCCGAAGGCGCCGGATGTGCACGTCCACCGTGCGGTAGTCCCCCGCATAGGTATAGCCCCACACGAGATCCATCAGGTTCTCGCGGCTGTAAACCCGCCGCGGATTGCGCACCAGCAGCTCGATCAGGTCGTATTCCTTCGCCGTCAGCTCCACCACCTGCCCATCGCGCAGCGCCACACGCTGCTGCGGGTCGAGCGAAATATTGCCCACGCGCAGCAGCTCCTTGTCCCTGTCCTGCTGCGCGCCGGCGTTTGCGCGGCGCAGCAGCGCGCGCACGCGCGCCTTGAGCTCCAGAATGTTAAAGGGCTTGGTAACGTAATCGTCTGCGCCGTATTCAAAGCCGAGCAGCTTGTCCGTATCCTCGCTGCGGGCGGTGAGCATGATGATCGGCACGTTGGAAAACTCCCGGATGCGCAGGCAGGCGTTCAGCCCGTCCACCTCAGGCAGCATCAGATCCAGGATGATCAGATCGTACGCCTCCGTGCGCGCCAGCTCAACCGCGCTCGCCCCGTCGAAGGCGGTGTCCACCGTATAGCCCTCGTTTTCCAGATTGAACTTGATCCCTTTAACCAGCAACTGCTCGTCATCAACCACCAAAATCTTCATTCGCTTCCCTCCTCGTCTCCCACGGTAACCTGTCCCTCCAGCCCGGCCAGCTTCCCCGCGCCGATGCCGCTGACCTCCAGCAGCTCGTCCACGGAGGAAAACGGCCCATGCTCCGTGCGATAGTCCACGATCGCCTGCGCCAGCACCGGGCCGATGCCCATCAGCTCCTCCAGCTCCTGGGTGGTGGCGGTATTGATATCCACGAGCGTGCGCTCCGGGATCACGTCCTCCCGCGCCGCACGTTCCGTTTTGACCGTATAGGTATCCGGCACGGCAAAGACGCGGTCCCGCAGACACAGCAATCCCGCCGCGCACAAAAACGCCGCCGTCAGCCCAAAAAGCAGCAGATAGATTTTTCCTTTCTTTTCTTGCCTCTCCACGGTTGCGCTCCTTCGCTTTTTTTGGTATACTGGCGTCGAACCCCGTCGATTCCCCGCCCCTTTGCGGTAAAACATAAAATGGATAATTGATTATAACACGGACAGAGGTATTTTTCCATGATAAAACGCCGTTTTCTTTCACTTTTTTTGACCCTCGCACTGCTTTCCCCCCTGGTGCTGTGCACGCAGGCCGCCGCCTATACGCCGATTGAGATCGAGGCAAAGGCCGCCCTGCTGGTAGAGGCGGGCACCGGTGAGGTCCTGTACGACAAAAACGCCCGACAGGAGAACTATCCCGCCAGCCTGACCAAGGTGATGGTCGCCCTGCTGGTGCTGGAGGCGATCGACGAGGGCAAGCTGACGCTCGCCACGCCGATCACCGCGCAGGAGAGCGCCTTCGTCGGCCTCGTCTCCGGCGGCAGCACGGCCAACATCAAGCCCGGCGAAACGCTGACGGTCGAGCAGCTGCTATGCTGTATGCTGATCGTCTCGGCAAACGAGGCCTGCAATATCCTCGCTGAGGCGGTGGACGGCACGGTAGACGCCTTCGTCGTCCGGATGAACGAGCGGGCCAAGGCGCTCGGATGCGAGCATACGCACTTCGTCAACCCCTCCGGTCTGCACGATCCGCAGCATTACTCCTCCGCCTGGGATCTCTATCAGATCACGACCGAGGCGCTGCGCCACGAGCAGTTTATGACGATCTGCAACAGCAAATCCTACGAGGTGCCGCCGACCAACCTCTCCGACAAGCGCACGCTCCACTCCACCAATTTTCTCATCTCCAACTGGCGCGCCCGCGGCTATCTTTACAACGGCGCGCAGGGCATCAAGACCGGCTCCACGCCGGAGGCCGGGTATTGCCTGATCTCCTCCGCCGTGCGCGGCAGCCGCCGGCTGGTAAGCGTGGTCCTGGGTGCCGATCGTGTGGAGCAGAGTGATGGCTATATCATCACCAAAAGCTTCACCGAAACCTCGCGTCTGTTTGACTGGGGCTTTGACAACTTTGTCAGCAAGCGCATTATCGCGCAGAGCGACCCGATCTGCGAGGTGCCCGTTGCGCTCTCCTCCCAGGCCAATTACGTCGTCGCCCATCCGGCCGCCGACCTTACGCGCATGATGCCGGACGATCTGGAGCCGGAGCAGCTCACGCGCGATATCCATCTCCACCAAGAGACGGTGGACGCGCCCATCGCCGCGGGCGACGAGCTGGGTACGCTGACGCTCTCCCACGGCGATACGGTCTACGGCGAGGTGCCGCTGCTGGCGCTCTCTGACGTATCTGCCTCCTGGGTGCTGGTGGCACAACGCAATGTCCGCAATTTCTTCTCCCAGTTGTGGGTCAAGCTCGTGTGTCTGGCCATCGTGCTGCTGGTGGCCGCCCTGATCGTTTACAGCAAATTCTTCTCCCGCGCCCGCCGTTACAGTGGGCGGCGGCGCAGCCGCGCACACAGCGGCTACCGCGGACGCAGGCGATAATCCCCGCCGCGTCCGGCTGCACAAAAAACGGCAAACCGATTTGACTATAACGGCGTCATCGTTTATAATCACAGTGTCTCCGTTATTTATCGCATATGACAGGAACAAACACGATGGGAGGCTTGTACTATGGATAACAGACCGAACGGCCGGGAAAAGCACATCACCGGTCAGGGGAAGGATATTGGCAAGTACGGCAGCGGCCTTGGCACCGGCCCGGTCGGCAGCGCGGACGGTCATGCCGGCCGGCCCACCGGCCAGTCCTCCTCCGGCCGCGGCACATCCGGCGGCCCCACCCGCTCCGGCGGGCGCAGCCCGCTGACGCTGATCATCCTCGCGCTGGTGGTGCTGCTCGGCGGAGGCGGCGGGCTGAGCACGCTTCTGAGCAACGGCGGCGCACAGCAGCAGCCCTCCGGCGTTGTCGAGCAGCAGCCGGTACAGCAGACCGCGCAAAAGCCCTCCAACTTCACCGCATCGGATATCGCCGCGCTTTTAAACGCCAGCATGGGCAACGTGTCCACCGGCTGGTCGGGCGAGAACAACAACGCCGTGGTCAATAATACCGTCGCCACCGGCGCGCGCGCCAAGCGCACGCAGATCCGCGGCAACGGAAAGGATGCCGTAACGATCCTGGTGTATATGTGCGGCACGGATCTGGAGTCCAAATACGGCATGGCGACCTCCGATCTTTCGGAGATGGCCAGCGCCACGACCGGCAACCTCAACATCATCGTCTACACCGGCGGCTGCCGCCAGTGGCGCAACAACATCGTCTCGCCCCAGGTCAACCAGATCTATAAGGTCGAGCAGGGCGGCGTGCGGCTGCTGGAGCAGAACATGGGCAGCGGCGCGATGACCAACCCCGACACGCTCTCCGCCTTCATCCAGTACGGCGCGAAGAACTTCCCCGCCAACCGGATGGAGCTGATCTTCTGGGATCACGGCGGCGGCTCGATCAGCGGCTACGGCTACGATGAAAAGTACGGCCAGAGCGGCGGCTCCATGGGTCTGAGCGGCATCGACAAGGCCCTCAAGGCCGGCGGCGTGAAGTTCGATTTCATCGGCTTTGACACCTGCCTGATGGCGACGCTGGAAAACGCCCTGATGCTCGACGACTACGCCGACTATATGATCGCCAGCGAAGAGACCGAGCCGGGCGTTGGCTGGTTCTACACCAACTGGCTAAGCAAGCTCAATGCCAACACCTCCATGCCCACGCTGGAGATTGGGCAGAACATTGTGGACGACTTTGTCGCCGAGTGCGCGCGCAAGTGCCGCGGCCAGGACACCACACTCTCCGTGATCGACCTGGCCGAGTTGAGCGCGACCGCGCCGCAGGCGCTCAACGCCTTCGCGCAGAACACGTCCTCGCTGATCCAGTCCAACCAGTACCAGACCGTCTCCCGCGCCAGAAGCGGCGCGCGCGAGTTCGGCGCCGCGCAGAAGCTCGACCAGGTGGATCTGGTGGATCTTGCCAACAACCTCAACACCGCCGAGTCCAAGGCGCTGGCCTCTGCGCTGCTCGGCGCGATCAAGTACAACAAGACCTCCTCGAACCTCACCGACGCCTACGGGCTTTCGATCTACTTCCCCTATCAGCGCGCCAACCGCGTCCAGGCTGCCGCAGCGACTTATAGCGCCATCGGCATGGATGACGATTATACCAAGTGCATCCAGCAGTTCGCCTCCATGGGCGTGGCCGGCCAGGCCGTGTCCCAGCAGGCAAGCCCCTACGCCCAGAACCCGCTGGGTGCTCTGCTGGGCACGCAGCAGCAGGGCGGCAGCGCCACCGCCAGCTCCGACATGATCGGCCAGCTGCTTGGCCAACTGCTGGCCTCCTCCCTCTCCGGCGGGCGCTCCCTGCCGGTGGAGGACATGACCGATTACATCGCCGTCAACCAATTCGACAGCAGCAACCTCTATTGGGACAACGGCCTGCTCCGCCTGCCGGACGGGCAGTGGCGGCTGGTGAACGACCTGGAGTTCAACGTCTTCTATGATGACGGCGAGGGTTATATTGACCTCGGCCTCGACAACGTGTACGACTTCACGGACGACGGCGCGCTCAAGGGAGAGTTTGACGGCACCTGGCTCGCTATCGACGATCAGCCCATCGCCTACTACCACACCGGCTCGGTCTACGACGGCGACGCCTACGCCATCATGGGCCGCGTGCCCGTGCTGCTCAACGGGGATCGTGCGGAATTGCTGATCGTATTCGACAACGACCACCCGAACGGCTACATTGCCGGCGCGCGCAGCGTGTATCCCGACGGTGAGACCGAAACCGTCGCCAAGGGCGTGAGCGAACTGACCGAGGGCGATGAGATCGTGTTCCTCTGCGACTATTACAGCTACGACGGCGTCTATCAGGACAGCTATCACCTTGTGGAGGAGCCCTGGCTCTACCACGCCGACGCGCAGATCAGCAATGTCTACATCAATGCAAGCGCCGCCAACGCCGTCTATCGGTTTACGGACATTTACGGTCAGAACTACTGGACGCCCGCAATTCCGTAAGCACACCTGTAAAAAGCTGCCGCAGATCTGCGGCAGCTTTTTTTGCGCTCCTGCGCCGCCTGCGTGCGGCGCGCTCTCGCCTGTGTGCCGCCCGCAAAGCGCCGCCCTCCCCCGTCCCCGACGGCCGTCCCATCGGTGGGCGCGCCGTTGCCGGAGCGCCGCGGGAAGCCACTGTCATTTTGTCGATACCGCTTCACTCTGGTTTCGTATTTTTGGGCAATTTCCCATCTTGTTTTTTCCCCATCTTTCTTGTATCCTAACAAGAAGAAAGAGAAGGGGGATACTGCCATGACGCTGTTTGCCGCAAACGAAAGCTGCCGGAAATGTGCCGGGCTTTTTGTTCCCTCTTTTGCCGTTTCTGTTTGGATGCGCCGGTAATTGTTTTACCGGCATTTCTTTTTGCCGCAAGCGCTGCGGCCTGAGCCTTGTCGTTATGTATGTTGATACATATTATTAAGAAAGAAAGAGGTATGCAGAATGAAAAAAGAACTCGGACAAGAAGCAATTTACGATGCCAGGGAACTGGGTGTCCCACGCATGCTGCTGCTCGGCTTGCAGCATCTGTGCGCAATGTTCGGTGCGACGGTGGTCGTTCCCATCATCATCAGCGGCGCCTACGGCCTGCCGATGACCGTACAGACCACGCTGCTGATGGCGGGACTCGGCACGCTGCTGTTTCACTGCTGCACCAAGTTTAAGGTCCCCGCCTTTCTCGGCTCGTCCTTTGCCTATCTCGGCGGATTCCAGATGGTCTCCACCCTCCCCGTCTACGCCAACGTAGACCCTGAGACGAAGCTCGCCTATGCCCTCGGCGGCGTGGTGGTCGCCGGCCTTATGTATCTGGTGCTCGCACTTCTGTTCCGCATAGTCGGCGCGCAGAAGGTCATGCGTGCTTTCCCGCCGATCGTTACCGGACCGATCATCATCCTCGTCGGCCTGCACCTCGCCGGTTCCGCCGTGGACAACGCCAGCCAGAACTGGGGCATTGCGCTGGTCTCCATCGCCACCGTTATCATCTTCAATATCTGGGGCAAGGGAATGTTCAAAATCATTCCGATCCTCCTCGGCGTTCTTGCCGGCTGCCTCGTCGCTGCCATCACGGGCAATATGGACGCTTCCGCCGTGCAGGCTGCCAGCCTCGTCGGTTTGCAGAAATTCACCCTCGCCAAGTTTGACCTCTCCGCTATTCTGGTTATGGCGCCGCTCGCCGTTGCCGCGATGATGGAGCACATCGGCGACGTGTCCGCCATCTCCTCCACCACCGGCAATAACTTCATCTCCGATCCGGGCCTGCACCGCACGCTGATGGGCGACGGCCTTGCCACTGCGTTTGCCGGCTTCTTCGGCGGCCCTCCCAACACCACCTACGGCGAGAACACCGGCGTGCTGGTGCTCTCCAAGGTCTACGACCCGCGCGTCGTGCGCCTGGCCGCCTATTTTGCGATTATTCTCTCCTTCTCCCCGAAGTTTGACGCGCTCGTAACCTCCGTCCCCGCTGCGGTCATCGGCGGCATCAGCTTCATTCTCTACGGTATGATCGCAGCGGTCGGCGTGCGCAACGTCGTGGAAAACCGCGTCGATCTCACCAAGTCCCGCAACCTCGTCATTGCCGCCGTGATTTTTGTCAGCGGCCTCGGCATTGACGCAATCCCCTTCACCATCGGCGGCACCGACGTCGCGCTGACCGGCATGGCGATCGCCGCCATCGCGGGCGTGATTCTCAATGCCATCCTGCCCGGCAACGACTACGAGTTCGGCTCCTCCGTCGCGGCCGACAAATCCGCCGACCTGGGCAGCTACTAAGCGGTTGGGCACTGCCGCCGTCTGCGGCAATCCGACCGTAACCCCCCGACTGAAAAAGAGGCGCGCTAAACAAGCGTGCCTCTTTTTTTGCGTTTGGCGGGCGCTTTTTACCCGCCAAACGCGGCCGAAAACGCATCTTAAAAATGCGCATCCTCCACACCCGCGCGGGATCCGTCCGCTGCGAACGGCAGCGGCGCCCGGAAAGAATCTTCTTTCCGGGCGCCGTTGGAATCCTCTTGTTTTTTGTGCGGTCAATCGTTTACTTGGCGTATTCGATGACCTTCGTCTCACGCAGGACGTGCACCTTGATCTGGCCGGGATACTCCAGCTCGTTCTCGATGCGGTTTGCCAGCTCGCGCGCCAGGATGACCATGTCGTCCTCGCTGACCTGCTCAGGCTTGACCATCACGCGCACCTCGCGGCCGGCCTGGATGGCGTAAGACTTCTCCACGCCGGGATAGCCGCCGGTGATTTCCTCCAGCTTTTCGAGGCGCTTGATATAATTCTCCAGATTCTCACGGCGCGCGCCGGGACGTCCGGCAGAGATCGCGTCCGCCGCCTGGACCAAGCAAGCGACGATCGTCGTCGGCTCCACGTCGTTGTGGTGCGCCTGGACGGCGTGGATGATATCTTCCTTCTCGCGGTATTTCCGCAGGAACTCCACACCCAGGGATACGTGCGTCCCCTCCAGCTCGTGGTCGACGGATTTGCCGATATCGTGCAGCAATCCCGCGCGCTTGGCGGCGTTCACGTCCGCGCCCAACTCGGCGGCCATCATGCCGGCGAGGTGGCTGACCTCGATCGAGTGCTGCAGTACGTTCTGCCCGTAACTGGTGCGATAGTGCAGGCGTCCGAGCATCTTGACCAACTCCGGGTGCAGCCCGCGGATACCGGTTTCCAGCACGGCGCGCTCGCCCTCGGACTTGATAACGGCGTCCACCTCGCGGCGGGCCTTGGCAACCATCTCTTCAATGTGCGTGGGGTGGATCCGGCCGTCGGCAATCAGCTTTTCGAGTGCCAGGCGGGCAATTTCACGGCGCACCGGCTCGAAGCAGGAGACGGTGATCGCCTCCGGCGTGTCGTCGATGATCAGATCGACGCCGGTAAGCGTTTCGATGGTGCGGATGTTGCGTCCTTCACGGCCGATGATGCGGCCCTTCATCTCGTCATTGGGCAGGGGAACCACACTGACGGTAACCTCGGCGGCATGGTCGGCAGCACAGCGCTGGATGGCGTAGGCGATGATCTCGCGTGCGCGGGAATCCGCCTCGTCCTTGGCACGCTGTTCGATCTCCTTGATCTTAAGCGCAGTCTCATGTGTTACTTCGCTTTCGACCTGTTCGATCAGATACTTCTTGGCATCCTCCGCGCTGAAGCCGGAAATGCGCTCGAGCATTTCCGTCTGGCTGCGCTTGATAATGCGAATCTCTTCGTTTTCCTTTTCAACCGCGGCGTGCTTTTGATTCAGGCTCTCTTCCTTCTTCTCCAGCATTTCGGTCTTGCGGTCGATGTGTTCTTCCTTTTGCTGCAAGCGACGTTCCTGCTTTTGCAGGTCGGCACGCCGTTCCTTGACTTCCTTCTCGTATTCGTTGCGGGAGCGCAGAATTTCTTCCTTTGCCTCCAGCAGCATCTCCTTGGTCTTGCTTTCAGCTCGTCTATGGGCTTCGTTTTCGATTTGCAGCGCCTTCTGTTCGGCGTCTGCAATGGTTTTCTCCGCTTTCTCCTCCGCCTTTTTTCTAAGCCAAATTCCGAGAAAGACGCCCAAGGCCAGCAATGCCGCCCCGATCAGAATGTGGATCGGGCCAAACATAATACGTGGCATGGACTCCTCCTGTTTTCTCTCATTTTATCTATAAAAATGGGTGATTTGAATCATAAACGGGAGATCCCCTTTTCTCCCCTCCATAAATCCACGAAATATTTTACTCGTTTTACGGATAACTGTCAAGGAAAAATCAACGATCCGTTCAGATTTCAATATATGCGGCGGCAGCATAGCCCACCAGTCCCCCGTAGTGTACGACATACCAGCCCTGGTAGCTCCCGTAAATCGTAACTGAGGTGCCGTTCGGCATCAGGGCAACGGTTTCCCCCTGCGCGCTGGGGTAGGCCCGCAGGCGCAGCGGCGAGCCGGAGGTGCGCACCGTCCCCGCGCGCACTGCCTGCGGATAGACGAACGGGATCCCCAGAATCTCCGTCAAGCCCCGTGCCAGGCTCTGGGCGATCGCCTCCCGGTTATTCTCGATCCACAGCGCATCGGCGTAGTTGTCGTGGTATCCGATTTCGATCAGGTTTGCCGGGCAGTGGGGTTGCCGCACCTCGCCCAGCGCGGTCGTCGGCATCGTCCGCACCAGATTCGGCAGCGGATAAATCTCCCGCAGGTTGGCGGCAAAGATTTCCGCCGCCGTATGCCCCGCCTCGCTGGTCGGATAGTAGAATACCAGGATCCCGCGCACGTTTCCTTCGTTTCCCTCTCCCGCCGCATTGGAGTGGAGTGCCAGGTAAAAGTCAAATCCCCCGATCGCGTTAGCCTGTGCAATGGAGGATGCGGCGGTCATCTCCGGCTTATTACGCAAAAACTGTATCCCGCTGGCGTAGAGATACGGCTCCAGCTCGTCTGCCAGCAGATTCATGTTATACTCCTCGCTGCCGCTTCCGGTAACATAAGTATTTGCTTCCTGAGTCGAAGGGCTCAAATAGATCTTGGGCATAGGATGGCCTCCTTTTTGTTTCCATCCTATCCGCTGCGGGGCAAAAAAAGAACACCCTGCAACAGAAGTCCTTTCTCTTCAAGCCGCTTTGAATCAAGCCTTCCCGGACGCCACACGGCAAAACGGGCGTGTACGCACGCCCGTTTTGCCGCTCTATTCCGGATTTTGGCACAGGATTCAGCGGCGGCCGTCCGTGCCGGAGCCGACCGCCGCGTTTCTCCTCCTGAACGGAGCTTATCTTCACAAGTCCCCGTCTCTGTTGATCCGATAGTACTTAAAATTCTCATCCTCCCGCAAGAAGACAAAGCCCACTTTTTCCAATACGTGCTGGCTGCGCGTATTGGTCTGTATCGTATCGGCATACAGCGTTGGAATGTCCAGTTCATTGAAAACAAAACGAACCGCCAATCTTTCCGCTTCCGTGCCGATCCCACGATCCTTGTATTTCGCATTTTTCAGCGCAAGCCCCATCGTTGCGCACTTACGTGCCTCTATATTTTTGATGACGATTTCCCCAACGATTTCATCATCACACAGAATCGCAAGCGGAACACGATTCAAATCCTTCTGCCTCTGAATATATTGCTCGGCCTTTTCTTTACTGTACGTATGCGAAAAATACGGCTGGTCCTTCAAAAACAGATCCGGATCGTTCTCATACTCCTTTAAATAGCGGTGATACATCTCGTCCGTCATCGGCGCAAGTCTGATTCGTTTCTGACCCATTTGTACACTCCTCGCAGCCTTCCGTTTTCCAAAAAAGAGGCCGCCCTTTCTGCTCATTACACCTGTCCTGTCTTCAAAAGCGAAGGGGGCGCTTCGCTACGAAGCGCCCCCCTTCGGGCGTCTTTTTTTGACGTTCGTCAGGCAGCGACCGTCTTGGAGCCTGCCTTCTGCAGCACGACGACCACAGCCACGAGAGCAAAGCCGATCACGTCGGTCAACGTGCCGGGGATCATCATGCACAGTCCGCCCGCCGCCAGCACAACGCGAAACAGCGGGTTGATCGGCTTAAACAGGAAGCCGTTGAGCGCGGCAGCCACGCCGAAGATACCCAGCATGGAGGTAACGACGATCAGCACGATCTGTCCGGCAATGTATGCGCCGGAGGAGCCGGCCGGGAACTCGAATACCATGGAGGGATTCATGGCCAGGATGTAAGGCACGATGAACGCCGCGATGGCGATTCGGGTGGCGTTGAAAGCGGTCTTCATCGGGGGCGCCTTGGCAATCGCGGAGCCGGCGTAGGCAGCCAGCGCAACCGGCGGCGTAATGTCGGCAACGATGCCGAAATAGAACACGAAGAAGTGCGCGCACACCAGGGGGATACCGATGCGCTGGTCGATCAGAATCGGGGCGCAGGTAGCCGCCATGATGCAGTAGTTCGCGGTGGTGGGCACGCCCATACCCAGGACGATGCAGCACAGCATGGTCAGGAACAGGGCGATGAACGCATGGCCGCCGGAAACCTTGACGATCAGGCGAATCAGCGTGGAAGCAAGACCGGTGGAGGTGATGCAGCCGGCAACCAGACCGGCCATCGCGCAGGCGACGGCGACGGTGATGGTGCCCTTGCCGCCGGCCTCGAGCGCGTCAATGATCTTGGTGAAGTTGAGCCGCTCGTCCTTGTTCAGGAAGCCGACCGCAATGCAGATAAAGATCGCAATGGCGGCGGACATCTGCATGGTGTACTTGTTGGTCGCAACGAGCACCACCAGAATAACCAGCGGGAGCAGCAGATACAGCTTGGGCAGCAGAGCCTTCATCCGGGGCAGCTGGTCGCGGGGAATGCCGCGCAGGTTCAGCTTCTTCGCCTCCAGGTGCACGGCGATGTAGATACCGGCAAAGTAGAGCACGGCCGGCAGGATCGCCTTGAGCGCGACGGTGCCGTACGGCTTGCCCATATATTCCGCCATCAGGAACGCCGCAGCGCCCATGATCGGGGGCATGATCTGGCCGCCGGTGGAGGACGCCGCCTCGACCGCGCCGGCAAATTCGGGCTTGTAGCCGCACTTTTTCATCATCGGGATCGTAACCGAACCGGTGGTAACGGTGTTGCCCACGGAGGAGCCGGACACCATACCGCACAGCGCGGAGGAGATAACCGCCACCTTGGCCGGGCCGCCGGCGGAGGAGCCGCACAGGCTGTTGGCCAGGTCAATGAAGAACGCGGAGATACCGGTGCGTTCCAGGAACGCGCCGAAGATGATGAATACGACGATGTACTTGGCGCACACGTTGATCGGGGTGTTCATCACGCCCGTGGTGGTATAGAACAGGTCGTAAATCACCTTGCCAAAGCGAACGTGCGTAAACGTGTAGAGCAGCAGCGCGCCGACCACGCACAGAATGGGAATACCGACGCAGCGGCGGCACAGCTCCATCAGTGCAAGGATCGAGAGAATCGCCATCACGATCATGATCGGCTTGTTGGTTACGTTGGTCGCCATTTCAATGATGCTCTTCGCGTTCGCCGCAAAATAGAAGAACGGCGCGGCGCCGAGGATCATGATCAAAACGTCGTACCAGGGCAGATGGTTCACGCGCTGGCTGCCCTTTTTGATCGGGTAGTAAAGATAGCCCAGAATCAGAATGCAGCCAAGGAACGTGGTCAAGCGGATTTCCGGCATGGCCTTGCTCAGCAGCGTTACGCCGATGCAGTAGACTGAAAAGAAAACGGAGATCCAGCGGATGATCGTCTTGGGCATTCCTTCCCAGATGCGGGTGTTGGATTCGTTGTCGTACTTTTTCATGATCGCTTCCACGTCGGCAGCCGTGCCAACGCTGGTGTCGATCTCTTCGATTGCATCGTTGAGTTGAGTATTTTGGTCGTTTGAACTCATGGTGTCAATCCCCTTCCTAAATACAGTGTGGTTCTTGCGGTTCTGCGGAGCAGATCAACCCGCAGCAAGCCGGGTGCGGACTCATCTGTTCCGCAGAGCTTTGCCATTTCTGTCGGGAAACGGCTGCGGCAGGGAGTCCCTGCCGCAGCCGCATATGGCTTGCGTTTCTGCCTCTTACTTGCCGGGAACGGTGATGCCCTTCTCAGCAAAGTACTTCACAGCGCCGGGATGATAGGGGACGGAGCCGTAGGAAGCCGCAAAGTCGAGATCGAGCTCAGCGCCCTTGGCGTGCGCCTCGGTGATTTCGTCCACGTTCTCATAGATGGCGGAGATGAAGTTGTAGACGTCATTCTCATCCACGTCGTCGCGAGCGATCACGACGGCCATAACGGCAACCGTGGTAACGTCATCGGGCGTGCCATAGACATCCTTGGCAATGACGTTCTTGCTGTAGTACGGAGACTCAGCAATCAGAGCGTCAATGTGCGCATCGTCCAGACCGACGAGATAGACCTGCTTGGTCGCGGACAGAGAGGTTACGGCAGTGGTGGGCGCGCCGGCGACGACGAAAGCCGCGTCGATCTTGCCATCCTGCAGGGACTCAACACTGTCGCCGAAGGACTGGTAGGTGGGGTTGATGTCCTTGTCAGCGTCGATGCCGTAAGCGCCGAGCACGTCAACCGCGTTGAAGTACACGCCGGAACCGGCAGCGCCGATGGAGACGCTCTTGCCCTTCAGGTCGGCAACGCTCTTGATGTTGGGATCAAGGGTTACGATCTGAACCTGCTCCATGTAGAGAGCAGCCACCGTGGAGAAGGATTCGTCCGCCACGTCGAACAGGCGGGTGCCTTCGTAGGCGTAGGCGCCAACGTCGGACTGAACGAAGCCGAGCTGGGCATCGCCCTTGGCCATGGCCTCGATGTTGGCCTTGGAGCCGCCGGAGGTAATCGCCGTTACGCTCGTGCCGGTCTTGTCGCTGACCTTACCAGCCAGCACGGTACCAAAGCCGTAATAAGTGCCCTGATCGCCACCGGTGGTGAAGGTCAGGTTACCGCCTTCCTGAGAGCCGCAGGCAATCAGAGTGAATACCATCGCGACAGCCAGGATCAGTGCAAAAATCTTTTTCATACGCAATCTCCTTTTAAGTTTTTGTCCCTTCTAAGGGTGGAATTATTTTACCGCAAACCTGTCTCCTTTGCAAGATCGTCCTTCTTTTTCGCCATATTCACCAAATTCGTCGCCTCATTTTTTTGCAAAATAGCAGTTTTTCGGCACTTTAAACTAATTTTTTGTTACAAAGCGCGGAATCGTGCAAAGATATTGTTAAGAAAGCAATGTACCCCGTCAAAAAACGGGTCGTGCGCGTTTGCGCACGACCCGCTGTTCGTTTACTTTTTCGCCTTGCTGTCCACGACCTCGTGCAGCAGCGCGCTGAATTCGTCCATGCTCATCGCGCCGAGATCGCCGTCCGCGCGGTGGCGCGGGGATACGGTACCGTTCTCCATGTCGCGGTCGCCGACGACGACCATATAGGGCACCTTTTCCATCTGTGCGTCGCGGATCTTGCGGCCGATCTTCTCGTTGCGATAGTCGACCTCCACGCGCAGCCCCTCTGCATCCAGCCGCTTCGCCTGCTCGGCGCAGTAGTCTGCGGCGCGGTCCGTTACGGGCAGGAATCGCACCTGCTCCGGCGCCATCCAGGTCGGCAGCGCACCGGCGTAGGTCTCGATCAGATAGGCCAGCGTACGCTCATAGCAGCCCAGGCTCGTGCGGTGAATGATGTAGGGCGTCTTCTTCTGCCCGTCGGCGTCAGTGTACTCCATGCCGTAGCGCTTGGCCAGCAGCATATCAATCTGGATCGTAACGAGCGTATCCTCCTTGCCGAACACGTTTTTATACTGAATGTCCAGCTTGGGCCCGTAGAACGCGGCCTCGTCGATACCGATGGTATACTTCACGCCGAGATCGTCCAGGATCTGGCCCATCACGCGCTGGGCCTCCTCCCACTGTTCGGCGCTGCCCTCGTACTTGTTGTTCGGGTTGGCGGGATCCCACTGGGAGAAACGGAACGTGCACTGATCCAGCAGGCCGACGGTGCCCAGGAAGTACTTGGCCAGATCCAGGCAATCCTTGAACTCCTCCTCCAACTGATCGGGGCGGAGCATCAGATGCCCCTCCGAGATCGTGAACTGGCGCACGCGGATCAATCCGTGCATCTCGCCGGAGTCCTCGTTGCGGAACAACGTGGACGTCTCGCCCAGGCGCATCGGCAGGTCGCGGTAGGAGCGGGCACGGTTGAGAAAGACCTGATACTGGAAGGGGCAGGTCATCGGGCGCAGGGCGAAGCACTCCTTCTCCTCATCGTCCGGATCGCCGAGGATAAACATACCGTCGCGGTAGTGATCCCAGTGGCCGGAGATGCGGTAGAGGTCGCGCTTGGCCATATACGGCGTCTTGGTGAGCAGATATCCGTGTTTCTGTTCCACGTCCTCGACCCAGCGCTGCAGCACCTGAATCACGCGCGCGCCCTTGGGCAGCAGGATCGGCAGGCCCTGGCCGATATAGTCCACGGTGGTAAAATACTCCAGCTCGCGGCCGAGCTTGTTATGGTCGCGCTTGAGCGCCTCCTCCTGCTGCTTGAGATACTCGTCCAGCTCGTCCTTCTTCGGGAAGGCCACGGCGTAAATGCGCTGGAGCATCTTACGGTTGGAGTCGCCGCGCCAATAGGCGCCGCAGCACTGCGTGAGCTTGATGGCGTTGCCCTTGATGCGCCCGGTGGAGTCCAGGTGCGGACCGGCGCACAGGTCGGTGAATTCGCCCTGACGGTAGAAGCTGATGACGGCGTCCTCCGGCAGGTCGTTGATCAGCTCGACCTTGTAGGGCTCTTCCTTCTCCTCCATGAAGCGGATCGCCTCGGTGCGCGGCAGCTCAAAGCGCTCCAGCTTGAGCTTTTCCTTGCAGATCTTGCGCATCTCGACCTCCAGCGCATCCAGATGCTCCTGCGTGAAGTTGAACGGCGCGTCAAAATCGTAGTAAAAGCCGTTGTCGATGCTCGGCCCGATGGCGAGCTTCACCTCCGGATACAGGCGCTTGACCGCCTGCGCCAGCACGTGGGAGCAGGTGTGCCAATAGGTGCGGCGGTAGGTCTCGTTTTCAAACGTGTACAGGTTTTCGTCAGCCATGGTTTTCATTCTCCTTTTCGATACTCGGGATGGGCAAAAAGAAATCCCACCCCTGAATGGCTCAGGGGTGGGATACTGATGTATTCGTATTCCACGGTTCCACCCTGCTTACGGCTTGCGCCGTCGCTCGTGTTCTCTGTAACGGGAGGGCCCGTCCCGCTTGTTTCGCGGGCGGCTCGAAAGTGGTACCGTCCGCCGCCGTGCGCGGGACGCTTGCACCAAACGCATCCCTCTCTGAAGCGCCGCATTGCGGATTCTTCTTCGTCATCGCCTTTTTAATGAATGAAGTTTAGCACGCCGCCCCCGGATTGTCAAGGGGCAGAATCTTCCGTTTTTCCGTAAAAATCAAAGATCTGCGCAAACTTCTCCGCGCCGTACGCGCGCAGCTTTTCGCAATAGGCTTCGTAGGCCTCCAGCATCCGCCGCCCCTCCGCGGTTACGGCAGCGCCCCCGCCGCCCTTGCCGCCGGTGCTGGAGTGGAGCAGCTTGAAGCCCAGGCCCTCCTCCGCGTTGTGGATCACGGTCCACGCCTTGGAGTAGGCCATCTCCATGGACTGCGCCGCCGCGCGCAGCGAGTGCAGCCGGTCCACGCGGCGGAGCAGCTCGGCAACGCCGGGGCCAAAGCACTTGCGGTCGGTAAAAATTCTCACAGACAGTTTGGCATAAATCGGTTCGCTCATGCGCGCCACTCCCCTTCACGGTGATGCTATGGGATCATCATAGCATCTGCGCGCCGATTCGTCAATCGCGCAAGCAAAGCGGGGAACGGCCGCCTCGCCTCTCCCCGCTTTGCCCGCACGTACCCCGGTTGCTCAGAACGTGTTGTGGTGCGCGTTCTCCCCGTCGAAGAGGAAGCCGTCCGTATCCCGCACGCGCGCATTGTCAAGCATGAGCTCATAGCGGCTGCGATTGGCCGCGTCCACGCGCTCCGGATCGGGTATGGCAACCGCCGGATCGCTGCGGCGGATGCTCCGATCCTTCCAGCCGTCGGCCATGCTGTCGTAAATCGCAGCGCCGCTGTTGTCAACGGGGTTTTCCGCGGCAGTGTCGGCGTCGGTGCGGCCGGAACGGTTCACGTCGTCGCTGCCCATACCGCAGGCAGCCAGCGAAAACGCCATCACTGCCGCAAGCGCCATGATCGCAAGGATTCTCTTCATTGCTGTCATTCCACTCTTTCCGTTTCATCTGCAATACCCACGCTTAGTATGATTCGAATTTGCAAAAAACTCACAGGCAATGCTTGGAAAAGCGATAAAAGAAGCCGCCCCGAAGGGCGGCTTCCGACAGGATTTGCAATATCGTTACTTCGCAGCCTTGGCGGCCTTGAACGCCTCGGTCAGCATCGGAGTAACCTTGAACAGGTCGCCGCAGATACCGTAGTCCGCGATCTCAAAGATCGGGGCGTTCTCATTCTTGTTGACGGCAATGATGCACTCGGACTCGCTCATACCGGCCTTGTGCTGGATGGAACCGGAGATGCCCAGGGCGATGTAGACCTTCGGGTGGACGGTCTTGCCGGTCTGGCCGACCTGGTGATCCGCCGTAAGCCAGCCGCTGTCAATCGCAACACGGGAACCGCCGACGACGCCGCCGAGCACCGCAGCCAGCTCTTCCGCCAGCTTGATGCCGCCCTCGACGTCCTTGCTGATGCCACGGCCGACGGAAACGATGTAGTCCGCGCCGATCAGGTCAACGAGCTTCTTGGCGGCCTTGACGGTCTCGACGACCTCGGTCTCCATATCCGCAGCGCTGAGCTTGACGTCATACTTGGTCAGCTTGACCGCCTCTGCCTTGGCCTCGTCAAAGGCGTTCTTCTTCATCACGCCGGGGCGAACGGTCGCCATGGCGGGACGGAAGCGCGGGCAGACGATGGACGCCATCAGGTTGCCGCCGAAGGCGGGACGAGTCATCTTCAAGCCCATGGAAACGTCATGCGCTTCCATCTGCTCGGTGATGTTGTTCTTGAGCATGATCTTGCCGAGCTTTTCGATACGATCCTCCGGCAGGGTGGAAGCCTTGCGCAGGAAGTCCTTGTAAGCGGGCATATCCACGTCGAGGTGCGTGCAATCGGCGCAAAGGCCGGTGTGCAGGCGCGCCGCGCAGCGGGGGCCGAGATCACGGCCGATGTTGGTCGCAGCGATCAGAAACACTTCGGGCTTATACTCGGAGATGGCGTCGCAGATCACCTTGGCATAAGCGTCGGTGGTGTAGTCCTTGAGCAGGGGATGGTCGCAGACGATCACTTCGTCGGCGCCGTAGCCGCCGAGCTCCTTGGCAATACCCTCGACGTTGTCGCCGAGCAGCAGACCGCAGAGGTTGACGCCCAGCTCGTTGGCGAGCTTGCGGCCCTCGGAAATCAGCTCGAAGCTGGTGGGCATCATCTTGCCCTGGCGCTGCTCGCAAAAGACCCAGACATTTTTAAATTCGGCCAGCTTGGAGCTGTCGAAATTGGGGTTGGCAAGTTCAACTTTCGTACGCATTTTCTTAAATCCCCTTTCCTTAAATAATGTGTTTCTCGGCAAGAATGCCGGCGAGCTGCTCGCAGGTCTTCATGTCGCTGCCCTCGAGCATCTTGCCCGGCTCCTTCTGGGGAGGCGTGAAGGAGGTGAGGATGTTCGTCGGGGAACCGTTGAGGCCGATGGTGGACTTGTCGATCAGGGGATTATCCTTGAGCGCATTGTAGTCGAGCACGGTCATGGGCTTGGCATAAGTCTCAAACACGCCGGAGACGGTCATGTAACGCGGGGTGTTGAGTTCCTTGATGCAGGTAACCAGGCAGGGGGTCTTGACCTTGATGGTCATGTAGCCATCCTCAAGGATGCGCTTAACGGTGATGGTGTTGCCTTCCTTCTTGATGTCGGCGGCGTAGGTAACCTGGGGCAGATGCAGTTTTTCAGCGATCTGGGGGCCGACCTGCGCGGTGTCGCCGTCGATCGCCTGGCGGCCGCAGAAGACGATGTCGTCCTCGTCAAGGCCGATGGTGTCGAGCGCGGCGGCAATGATCTGGGAGGTGGCGTAGGTATCGGAACCGCCGAACTCACGGCCGGAAACCAGATACGCATCGTCAGCGCCCATGGCCATCAGCTCACGCAGCATGCCTTCCGCGGGAGGGGGACCCATGGTGACGACGGAGACGCGGCAGCCCAGCTCGTCCTTGAGCTTGAGCGCGGCCTCAACGGCGTTCATATCGTCGGGGTTGATGATGGTCTGCATCAGCGCGCGGTTGAGGGTACCGTCCGGATTCACAGCCAGACGGCCGGAGGTATCGGGGACCTGTTTCACACAAACGAGAATTTTCATTGTTCTTTCCCTCCCTTATCAGTTCACACCAAGATACTTGGCGATGACCATACGCTGGACCTCGGAAGTACCTTCGTAGATTTCGGTGATCTTCGCGTCGCGCATCATGCGCTCGACGGGATACTCACGGGTGTAACCGTAACCGCCGAACAGCTGCACCGCACGGCGCGTAACGTCAGAGGCGGCCTCAGCGGCAAAGAGCTTGGCCATGGAGGCGTCCATGGAATAGTCCTCGTGGTTTTCCTTCTTCATGGCAGCGGCATAGACCAGATACTGCGCAGCCTGCATACGGGTGTGCATATCGGCCAGCTGGAACTGGGTGTTCTGGAACTGGGAGAGGCGGCGCTTGAACTGGACGCGCTCCTTGGTATACTTGATCGCTTCTTCCACGGCGCCCTCGCCGAGGCCGAGCGCCTGAGAGGCAATGCCGATACGGCCGCCGTCGAGCGTCTTCATGGCGATCTTGAAGCCCTGGCCTTCCTTGCCGAGCAGGTTCTCCTTGGGAACGATGCAATCCTCAAAAACAAGGTCGGTGGTGGAGGAGCCGCGGATACCCATCTTCTTCTCGTGCTTACCGGAGGAGAAGCCGGGGAAGCTGCGCTCCACAATGAAAGCGGAGATGCCGTGGTTGCCGGCCTTGGGATCGGTCATGGCAAAGACGACGAAGGTGTCAGCCACGCTGCCGTTGGTAATAAAGCACTTCGAGCCGTTGAGAACGTAGTGGTCGCCATCGAGAACGGCGGTGGTCTGCTGGCCGGAGGCGTCGGTACCGGCGTTGGGCTCGGTCAGACCGAAGGCGCCGATCTTGCGTCCGGAGAGCAGGTCGGGCAGATACTTCATCTTCTGCTCTTCCGTGCCGTTTTCAAAAATGGGCGCGCAGCAAAGAGAGGTGTGTGCGGAGACAATAACGGCAGTGGTGCCGCAGACCTTGGCCAGCTCTTCCACGCACATGGCATAGGACAGAACGTCGCCGCCGGCGCCGCCGTATTCCTTGGGGAAGTAAATACCCATCATGCCGAGCTTGGCCATCTTTTCGACGGTCTCCATGGGGAAGCGCTCTTCCTCATCGATCTCCTCGGCTAAGGGCTTTACTTCGGTCTCTGCAAACTCGCGGTACATTTTGCGAACCAGCAGATGCTCTTTCGACAGATGAAAATCCATAGTCTTTCTTGCTCCTTCACTTAAAAATATTTGGATTGTCTAATTTTTCACAAATCAGTTCCATTCGCATTGATTATACCGATGAAATACGAAATACGCAAGGGAAACTCTTGGACTTTTTAGTAATTTAGCCTTTTAAACAAACTTGGATGAATAATTTTGTGCGTTATGCTCTAAAAATTGAAAGAAATCTGTCATTTCCCGCGTGCGGCGCATCCGCTCCGGTCTGATGCGGCGTGAAAACAACGGAGGGGAACGGCGATGAGCCGTTCCCCTCTTTTCCATGGCAAGTGGTTACTTGCTGTAATCGTAGAAGCCCTTGCCGGACTTTCTGCCCAGCAGGCCGCCGCGGACCATCTTCTTGAGCAGCAGCGCGGGGCGATATTTCGGATCGCCGGTCTCCTCGTACAGGACATTCATGATGGCCAGGCACACGTCCAGACCGATGAAGTCGCCCAGAGCGAGGGGGCCCATGGGATGGTTGGCGCCGAGCTGCATGGACTTGTCGATATCCTCGACGGAGGCAACGCCGGTCTCGACCAGACCGATGGCCTCGTTGATCATGGGGATGAGGAGCTTATTGACGACGAAGCCGGGAGCCTCTGCCACCTCGACCGGCTCCTTGCCGATCTCCTTGGAGAGGTTGTAGATGAAATCAAAGGTCTCCTGCGTGGTGTTGGCGCCGCGGATGACCTCAACGAGCTTCATGCTGGGCACGGGGTTGAAGAAGTGCATACCGATGACGGGGTGCTTGAGACCGAGGCCCATCTCGGTAACGGACAGGGACGAGGTGTTGGTCGCAAAGATGGTGGATTCCTTGCAGATCTCATCCAGCTCGCTGAGCATCGCGCGCTTGTAAGCCATTTCTTCCTTGGCGCACTCGATCACGAGGTCGGCGTCAGCCGCGGCAGACTTCTCCTCGACAAACACGTTTGCCATCAGAGCGTCCTTGGCCTCCTGGGTCATCTTGCCCTTTTCCACGCGCTTTTGCAGGGAAGCGTCGAGCTTGTCCTTGTGGCGCTGGGCGGATGCAACGCTGGAAGCGTACATCAGCGTGGTGTGGCCGTGTGCCGCGAAAACCTGGACGATACCGCTGCCCATGGTGCCGGCGCCGAAAACTGCAACTTTCATAATAGTGTCCTCCAATTTTTAAATAATGTACTGTATCGTGTATACCGTCTGTACTGGGTCGGTACTTTGCGGTCAGGGTCCCTGCGCACGATGCTCAGCGGTTGCAGAACGGCTCGTGCTTGCGCTTTTCCAGGAAGGCTCCCATCCCCTCGCGCTGATCCGCCGTCCCGAAGCAGGAGCCGAACGCCTCCTCTTCGATCTCCACGGCCTGCTGGATATCCACCTGCATACCGAGGTTGACGGCGCGCTTGGCGGCGCGCACGGCAATCGGGGCGTTGGCTGCAATGCGCCTGGCCATCTTTTCCGCCGCGGGGTAAAGCTCCTCCATCGGATACACCGCGTTGACCAGGCCGATGCGATAAGCCTCCTGCGCGTTGATGTTCATACCGGTGTAGATCAGCTGCTTCGCCATACCGCGCCCGACCAGGCGGGGCAGGCGCTGCGTGCCGCCGAAGCCGGGGGTGATTCCCAGCGTAACCTCCGGCTGGCCGAAGACCGCCTTGTCGGAGCAGATGCGGATATCACAGGCCATTGCCAGCTCACAGCCGCCGCCAAGGGCGTAGCCGCTGACCGCCGCGATCGTGGGGATCGGAAGGTTGCACAGCTTGCGCATGACGTTATTGCCCTGCTCGCTGAAATGCTCACCCTGTTCGGGGTTGAGATCCTTCATCTGAGAGATGTCTGCGCCCGCGACGAACGCCTTGTCGCCCGCGCCGCGAACGATCAGGCAGCGGACCGTATCCAGGTCGATCTGATCCAGCGCCTCGTCCAGATCCGTCAGCACCTGGGAGTTGAGCGCATTGAGCGCGTTAACGCGATCCACGGTCAGATAGGCGATGTCGCCCATCGGTTCGTATTTTACAAAAGACATAGCATATCCCCTCCATCTATCAAGTGATTCCATTATACGCACCCCATTCCATATTTGCAAGAGAATTATCACTTTTTCTCCGCTCTTTTCTGCGCTATTTTGAAATATGCAGGAAGCGATTCATTCTTTGCATTTTTCCGCCGCCGTACCGCGCTTTGGGCCGTTTTTTCAATGCGTCTTGCATTTTTTTGCGCAATTCGCTATGATAGTGTCCGCCGGAGCGGCGCAGGCGCGTTCCGCCCGCCGCCGAAATGACAGGAAGAGAGAGGGTACCCGTATGCGTATGCGCAAAAAGAAAAATCTGATTCCCCGGATGGAGCGCTGCAGCGCCTACCGGATCGCGGAGCCTGCCGCGCACCGGGGCGGCTGGCGCGCGCTGATGCCGGATTGCCGCGAGATCCGCGTGGAGCTTGGCTGCGGCAAGGGGCGCTTTACCGTCGAGACGGCGGCCGCCGAGCCGGACGTTCTGTTCCTGGCGGTCGAGCGCGTGCCCGACGCGCTGGTCGTGGCAATGGAGCGCGCTGCGCGCGCGGGGCTGAAAAACGTCTTTTTCATTGAGGCGGACGTCCGCGAGCTGCCAGAGTTCTTTGACAGCGGCGAGATCCGCCGCATTTACATCAACTTTTGCGACCCATGGCCCAAGAGCAATCAGGCCAAGCGCCGCTTGACGCACGGCAATTTCCTGCGCCTGTACCGCAAGGTGCTGCCGATGGGCGGACAGATCCACTTCAAGAGCGACAACGCTCCCCTGTTCGCCTTTTCCGTGGAGGAGATCCCCCGCTTCGGCTTCACGCTCAGCGAGGTAACGGACGATCTGCACGCGCAGGGCGTTTGCGGCGTGATGACGGATTACGAGGCGAAATTCTACGCCGAGGGCGTGCCGATCCACCGCCTGGTCGCCACGATGGTACCGTGGGAGGCGCCCGATGCGGATGCTGGGCAGGTGGAAGAAGCCCCGCAGGATTTCGCGCCGGCAGGTGCGGAATAGTCCGGAGCGGCTTTTCTGCCGTCATGTGCGCCGGGCGAAACGCCTTGCGCGGAGCGAATGTGCGTTTTGCCTGTATCCGCAGACAAAGCGTGCGATAGGAGCAGCAAAAACTTCTCAAAAAAAGAAGTGATTTTCCATGGGAAAATCACTTCTTTTTGTTTTCGAATCAGGCGTTCTTCGCCACCGCGCACAGCGCGGTGAAAGCGGCGGGATCGTTGATCGCCATCTCGCTGAGCATCTTGCGGTTGATCGCCACGTTGGCCTGCTTGAGGCCATGCATGAAGGTGGAATAGTTCATGCCGTTGAGCTTGCAAGCGGCGCTGATGCGGGTAATCCAGAGGGAACGGAAGTCTCTCTTCTTCAGACGGCGGCTGACGTAAGCGTAGGTCAGGGATTTCATGACCTGCTCGTTGGCCATCTTGAAATGACGGGATTTGTTGCCCCAGTAGCCCTTGGCGAGCTTGAGGGTCTTATTTCTTCTCTTGCGCGTCATCATCGCGCCCTTGATACGTGCCATATGAATAAGCCTCCTTTAAGCGTATCGTTTGGTTATTTGTAGGGGATCATCTTGCGGATGGTGCCGGCGGTGGTGGCGTCGGCATAGCCGCCCTGACGAAGACGACGGGTACGCTTGGTGGGCTTCTTCGTAAGGATGTGGCTCTTAAAGGCCTTGGCGACCTTGACCTTGCCGGTCTTGGTCAGGTTGAATCTCTTCTTGGATCCACTGTGTGTTTTCAGCTTGGGCATGGTAATTTCTCCTTTTCGTTCGTTTTCGCGCCGGGCTCACTTCCCCGCCTTGGGGGAAAGGAAAATGGACATACTGCGTCCTTCCATCTTGGGTTCTTTATCCAATGTGGATACTTCGGAGATCTGCTCGGCAAAGCGCACCAGCAGATCGCGGCCAATCTCGGTGTGAGCCATCTCGCGGCCGCGGAAACGGACGGAAACCTTCACACGATTGCCCTCGGTCAAAAACTTCTGAGCATTCTTGAGCTTTGTGTTGAAATCGCCCACGTCGATCCCCGGAGACATACGAACCTCCTTGATCTCGACGATATGCTGGTTCTTGCGGGCTTCCTTCTCGCGCTTGCCCTGTTCAAAGCGGAACTTTCCGTAGTCCATGAGCTTGCACACGGGAGGCGTGGCCTGCGGGGAGATCTTCACAAGGTCCAGACCCTGCTCGTCGGCAATATGCTGCGCCTGCGCGGCGGACATAATGCCAAGCTGCTCTCCGGTGGAACCGATCAGACGAACCTCACTGTCACGAATCTCTTCGTTGAGCTGATGCACGATGTTGCTAATACCAAAGCACCCCCATGAATGTGTTTTTGCAAACAAAAAACGAATGCGTCGCCGCACCCGTCCCAATGTGCGCAAAGGTCCCCGCTGGATCCTTGCCCCTCATTGACCCCTTCGCTTCGCTGGGGGTGAGAACGGATGCGTCCGTTCTTCTTTGTTTTGCGCAGTGAGTATAGCATACGAATATGCGTCTGTCAACGGTTTTTTTTGCGCTCCGAGGTATAATTTTTTGTCTTTCGTCCACAATAGGGGCATAGCAGAACGCCGGAAAGGAGGCTTTCGCCATGAAGAACGACAACCGTCGCAATCACAATGATCCGAACACGCAGACCAATCAGGACAACACCCGGAACGATCAGTCCGGCAATCGCAGCGACGAGCAGGGGCAGAACTGCACCCGCAAGTAACCATACCTTTCTGCGCAAGGGGAGCGCGGCTTTCGCCGCGCTCCCCTTGCGCGTTTTGTCCCGCTGCACGCGGGTATGAAGCGTCCCTGCGGATTGATAAGATCGCTCTTGTCTTTCTCCGCATATTTCGCTATAATCAGATAGTATACGTTTGCAGACCTCCAGCGCCCTTCGCGGCAGCCATCTCCCTGCAAAGGAACCGACGGTATGAAAATTCTGGTTTTTTCCGATTCCCACGGCGACGTGGAAAATATGTGCCGCGCGACGGAGATCGTCCGACCGGATCGGATCGTCCATCTGGGCGACGGCTGGCGGGACGCGCTCGCGCTGCACGCGCGGTTCCCGGCGCTTCCGCTCGATCAGGTGCGCGGGAATTGCGACGTCGGCTGCGACGCTCCGGCGCAGCAGCTTCTCACCCTCGGCGGCAAGCGCGTCTTTCTCTGCCACGGGCACACGCTGCACGTGAAGTACGGCCTGCTCTCCGCGCTCTATACCGCATACGAGCAGGAGGCGGACGCGCTGCTTTTCGGCCATACGCATCAGCCGCTGGTCGACTTTGACCAGGGCGTCATGGTCCTCAATCCGGGCAGCATCGGCGCGCGCTTCCGCCCCAGCTACGGGGTGCTGAGGATTGAAAACGGCCAGTGTCTGCCGTCCACATACTTACTGTAAAGCCTGATACGTCCGATACCGACAGAAAGAGAGTTGTTTCGTGCTTTCCAAGACCCACTCCCGGCACCGCATGATCTTCTGCAGCTTCGTTGCCGCCGTGCTGATCCCGTGCGTTTTCTTCCTCCTTTGGCCGCTGCCGGCTGCATACCGGACGACCCCCGCAGCGCCCCCCGCCCCCGTGCACCAGAGCACTCCCGCCGATCAGCCGCCGGAAGCCCCCCTCGTCTTACCGCGCGAGCGGGTCTCTGCCGGCAGCGCGCAGGCCAACGCGCCGAGCGACGGCGGCTGTGCAGGCGTATCGGATGCGGAGCTTACACGCTTCCTGCGTCGCCTTGCCGATCTGCCCCACTACGACAAAAGCCGCGCCGCACGCTACCTCAACTACTACGGCTCCGCGCGCTACACGGATCAGCAGATCGTTCGTCTGGTCAACACCGACAACGACCTCGTCCCGTTCACCGACGCGGTCCCCGCCGCAGTCGATGCCGGCGTTTTGACGTTGGTAAACAAATACCACGAAATGCCGGCGTGTGAGCCGGAGGATCTGACGCCGCTCCCCGGCGCTTACGCCAGCCGGGGCGAGCTGCGCGCGCCCGCCTGCCGCGCCTACGTCGCCATGGCAGATGCGGCGCAGAAGGCCGGCTGTCCGATCTCCTGCGTCTCGCCCTACCGCAGCTATGCGCAGCAGCAGAGCATATACAACGATTACGTCAGTCGCCATTCGCTTGCGCTGGCGGACACCTATTCCGCCCGTCCCGGCTTCTCCGAGCATCAGACCGGTCTGTGCGTGGACGTTACGGCAGAGGGCGCGGAATACACTGAATTCGACCAAACCGCAGCCTTCCGTTGGATGACCGAGCACGCGCACGAGTACGGTTTCATCCTGCGCTATGGGGACGGAATGGATTACATCACCGGCTATATCTATGAGCCGTGGCACTACCGCTACGTCGGCGTCCAGGCGGCGGCGTACATCCACAGCCACGACCTGACCTTTGAGGAATACTATTACTATTACATCCTTGACGACGATACGCCGGCCTGACGGAAAGGAGCGCTTTATGGCAACGATTCTGCTCACCGGGTTTGAGCCGTTCGGCCCGGATGCGGTCAATCCCTCGTGGGACGCGGTCTGCCGCCTGCCGGAGGTAATCGGCACGGCGCGCGTCGTGCGATTGCGCCTGCCGGTGGAATATGACCGCGCGTCTACGATGCTGGCGGAGGCGGTCCGCCGGGAACGGCCGGACGCCGTGCTGTGCGTCGGTCAGGCGGGCGGGCGCAGCGCCATCACGCCGGAGATGGTGGCCATCAACTACGACGACGCTGCGCTGAGCGACAACGCCGGCGTACAGCGCAGCGGCGCTTCCATCCTGCCGGACGGCCCCGCCGCCTACTTTACCACGCTCCCCATCAAGTCCATTGCCCACGCGATCCGTCAGTCCGGCGCGCCGGCCGCCGTTTCCTTCACGGCGGGCACTTTCGTGTGCAACCACCTGATGTACTGCCTGCTGCACCTGCTCCAGCATGACTTCCCCGCTGTATGCGGCGGCTTTATCCACGTACCGTTTGCAAGCGCGCAGGCCGCTCTCCATCCGGACGCCCCCTCCCTCCCGCTCGATACGATCGTGCGCGCGCTGGAGGCCGCCGTGCGCGTAAGCGGCGAATATCTGGCTGCCGGATGCGGCGAGCGGCACGACGCCGAAGGGCACGTCTGCTGAGCGTCCCCCTGCAAATTCACATTTCGAGGTGCTTTTTATGCAAAAAATTGATTACCGCCAGCATGGGCTGCGTGTGTTCCTGGCCTATTTCAAGCCGCATTGGAAGCTTTTTGCGCTCGATCTCGTGTGCGCAGTGGGAATTTCAGTGATCGACCTGGTCTTCCCGATCCTCTCGCGCGGGGCCATGCAAAAGCTGCTGCCAAACCGCCTGTTCGCCACATTTTTCCTCTTCACCGCGATCATGCTTTTATCGTACCTGATAAAAGGCGCGCTCTACTACGTCATCACCGTCGTCGGCCACGGCGTCGGCGTGCTGGTGGAGGCGGATATGCGCCGCGACGCTTTCACGCACCTGCAGGATCTGAGCTTCAGCTTTTACGACCGCAACCGCACCGCGGTGCTGCTCTCGCGTATCACGAACGACCTTTTCGATATTACGGAGCTTGCCCATCACGGGCCGGAGAATCTGATCATCTGCACGCTGACGCTGGTCGGCGCGCTGGGCGTGATGTTCTTCATCCGCTGGGAGCTGGCGCTGGTTCTGCTGGTCATTTTGCCGCTCTGCCTGCTCTTTACGATCCACCAGCGCCGGAAAATGAAACGCTCCAGCATTGAGCTGCGCAAGAAGACCGCCGAGATCAACGCCGCCATTGAAAGCGGCATCAGCGGCATCCGCACGGCAAAGGCGTTTTCCAACGAATCCGAGGAGCTGGAAAAATTCGACCGTGGCAACAACGTGTTCAAAACGGCCAAGCGCGGGTATTACGCCTCGATGGGCCTTTTTAACAGCGGGATGGAGTTTTCCACCGGCGCGATGCAGGTCGTGGTAATCGGCGTCGGCGGGCTGCTGATCATGCAGGGCAGGATGGACTATATTGATCTTGTAACCTTTACCCTTTACGTCTCGGCGTTTCTCTCTCCGCTGCGAAAGCTTATCATGTTCATGGAGCAATACACCCAGGGCAGCGCAGGCTTTACCCGCTTTCTGGAGATCATGCGCACCGAGCCGGAGATCCGGGACGCGCCCAACGCGCGCACGCTGGAGAACGTCCGCGGCGAAATCCGCTATGAAAACGTCTCGTTCCGCTACAATGAGAGCGGCTACGTTCTGAAAAACATTGATTTGACCATCCGTCCGGGCGAGAGCTTCGCCCTCGTGGGGCCCTCCGGCGGCGGCAAGACGACGCTGTGCCACCTGCTGCCCCGTTTTTACGACGTAACCGAAGGCAGCGTGCGCGTCGACGGAAACGACGTGCGCGATCTGACGCAGGACAGCCTGCGCCGCGCGATCGGTATTTTGCAGCAGGATGTGTTTATGTTTGCCGGCACGGTGCGCGAGAACATCCGTTACGGTCGGCCCGACGCCACGGACGAGCAGGTCGTGCGCGCAGCCATGCGCGCCGAAATCCACGATGAGATCATGGCCATGCCCGACGGGTACGACACCTACATCGGCGAGCGCGGCGTGATGCTCTCCGGCGGGCAGAAGCAGCGCATTTCCATCGCCCGCGTCTTTCTCAAGGACCCGCCGATTCTGATTCTCGACGAGGCGACCAGCGCGCTCGACAGCGTAACCGAGCGAAAGATCCAAAAAAGCCTGGAGGAGCTCAGCCGCGGGCGCACAAACATCGTCATCGCCCATCGCCTGTCCACGATCCGCAACGCCGACCGCATTGCCGTGGTCGAGGGCGAGCGTATCGTCGAGCAGGGCAGCCATGCCGAGCTGATGGCGCAAAACGGCGCTTACGCCGCGCTGCAGCGCGCGCAAACGCTTGCGGAGTAGAACTTGAAAAACAGTGATAAAAAGGTCCGTTGGAACGTTCCAACGGACCTTTTTCAGCTTATCAAAAGGCTTGCAGACCAGACCGCAATTCCCGTCGCTCCGTGCGGCAGGAACTGCACTTCAAAAAGGGGCAAAGCTCCTTTTTGAAGCTCTATTCCACGGTAACGGACTTGGCCAGATTCCGGGGCTTGTCGATGTCGCAGCCGCGCTGCAGCGCCACGTAGTAGGCAAACAGCTGCAGCGGCACCACTCCCAGCGAGGGCTGGAGCATTCGCGCCGTATCGGGCACGGACAGCACGCTTGCCACGGTCTTTTCCATCTCCGCGCGGTGGCTCTCCGTCGTCAGCGCCAGCACCTCCGCGCCGCGCGCCTTGACCTCCACCACGTTGCTCATCGCCTTGTCGAACAGCGCGCCGTAGGTTCCCAGTGCGATCACGAGCGTGCCGTTCTCGATCAAGGAGATCGTGCCGTGCTTGAGCTCGCCGGAGGCGTAGGCCTCGGAGTGGATGTAGGAGATCTCCTTGAGCTTGAGCGAGCCCTCCAGCCCCAGCGCGTAATCCAAGTTGCGCCCGATGAAGAACACCGAATTGTGATTAAAGTACTGCGCGGCGTATTTCTGAATGTCCTCGCAGCTTTTCAGTACGGTTTCCATCTTCTCCGGCAGCGCGCGCAGCTCGCGCACGACCTCGGCATATTCGTCCTCCGACACGGTGCCCAGCACCTCGCCGAACGCAAGGCCAACCATATCCAGCACGGCCAGCTGCGTAGAGTACGCCTTCGTCGTCGCCACGGCAATCTCCGGCCCGGCCCAGGTGTAGAGCACATCGTCCGACTCGCGTGCGATGGACGAGCCGACCACGTTGACGATCGAGAGAATATAGGCGCCGCACTTTTTCGCTTCGCGCAGCGCGGCCATGGTATCCAGTGTTTCGCCGGACTGGCTGATGACGATCACCAGCGAGTTTTCATCCACGATGGGGTCGGCATAGCGGAATTCAGAGGCCAGCACGACCTCCACGCTGCGGCGCGTCAGATGCTCCAGATTGTACTTTCCGATCACGCCCACATGATAGGACGAGCCGCAGGCGACGATGAAAATGCGTGTGAAGGAGCGGATCTTCTCCGCCGTGAGCTTCATATCTTCCAGATAGACCCTGTCTGCGCGCAGCCGCGGCATGATCGCGCGGCGCAGCGCCTGGGGCTGCTCGAAAATCTCCTTAAGCATGAAGTGCGGATAGCCGCCCTTTTCCGCTGCGGAAACCTCCCAGTCGATGTGGTGGCGTTCCTTCTCGATCGGGTCGCCCAGCGCGTTGTACACCTGAATCCCGGCCGTCGTCAGCACGGCGACCTCGCCGTCTTCCATGTAGGCGACGGAGCGCGTATGGCGGATGATCGCCGTTACGTCGCTGGCGAGGAAGCTGCAGCCCTCGCCGTAGCCCAACAGCAGCGGCGCGTCCTTGCGCGCGGCGATAATGCGGTCGGGGCAGTCGGCGCAGAGGATGCCCAGCGCGTAAGCGCCCTCAATGCGCCGCAGCACGCGGCCCACGGATTCGAAAAAGTCGTGGCACTCGTTGTAATAGAATTCCAGCAGCTGTGCGACGACCTCCGTGTCCGTTTCCGAGCGGAAGGTTACGCCCTGGCCGATCAGAAATTCCTTGATCTCCACGTAGTTTTCAATGATACCGTTGTGAATGACGGCGAACTTTCCTCCCTCGCTCATATGCGGGTGGGAGTTGAGGTCGGAGGGCGCGCCGTGCGTCGCCCAGCGGGTGTGGCCGATGCCGATACAGCCCTCCACGTCCGCGCCGCCGTGGATCATGTCGCTGAGCACCTGCAGCCGTCCCTTGGACTTTTTCACTTGAATCTCATGGCGCGGCGACACCACCGCGACACCGGCGGAGTCATAGCCGCGGTATTCCAGCCGCGCAAGCCCGTCCAGCAGGATGGGCGCCGCCTGCTCCTGTCCGATAAAACCAACGATTCCACACATAGGTTTCGATTCTCCTTTTACCAAATGTTCTTTTTGCGAAAAGGACGAATGCGCAGCCATTTGTCATTTTCTCTCCGGTCGCAGCCCCTTTGTTTTGCGGTCGCCCGCATATTTGTCGGCTGTGTGCGCGTCCGGACCGCGGGGAAGCATCCGCCGAATCTTCGATCCTCTTCCCACCTCGTCAGCCCTCCGTGTCGAGGGCGCATGGCGCTTTGATGGCGCAGGGCCATAGTCTCCCTTCTCCGCTGCGATTCTTGCAATATTTCCGCTGCCCGCAGGCAGAAGAAAACGATTAAGGCGCACAGATTTGGGGAAAACTCCCCCTATCAGAATTTTGAAAGGAGAATCGCCCATGGCGACCGCCTTCGTGCGCACGATTCTGCTCTATTTTATCATTATGATCGGCCTGCGCGTCATGGGCAAGCGCCAGATCGGCGAGCTGGAGCCCATTGAACTGGTGCTCACGCTGCTCATCTCGGATCTGGCCGCCGTACCGATGCAGGATTTCGGCATCCCACTGCTCAACGGTGTGGTGCCGATCGTTACGCTGCTGGCCCTGTCCATGCTGCTGTCGTGGTGCAGCACGCGCTCGATCCGGCTTCGCCGTCTGATCTGCGGCAATCCCACCACGCTGATCCGGGACGGCAAGCTGCAGCAGCAGGCCATGCGGCGCAACCGCTTTACGCTCGACGAGTTGTTGGAGGAGCTGCGCGCGCAGGGCGTAACCGACCTGCAAACGGTCAAATACGCCGTGCTGGAGACAAACGGCCAGCTCTCCGTGCTGCTCTATCCCGATGCCCAGCCCGCCACGCCGCGCCAGCTCGGCAAAGCCGTGCGGGACGACGTATTCTTGCCCGTGGTGCTCATCAACGACGGGCGCGTGCTCACACGCGCGCTTTCCGCGCGCGGGCTGGATACGGCCTGGCTCACGCAGGCGCTGCGCCGGCACGGCTTTCAGCGTGCCGACGAGGTCTTTCTTTTTACGATCGACGACGCGGGAAAAATCCTCTGCATTGGAAAGGAGCGCGCCTCATGAAATACTGTCTGATTCCCTGCTCGATCCTGATCGTGCTGCTGGCGGCGGCCGTGCTGACCTCCCGCGCAGTGGATACGCGCGTAACGCAATGGCGCGAGACGCTGGAGCAGGCACAGCTTTGCGCACAGCAGGACGATTGGTCCGGTGCGCAGTCGCACCTGCGCGCCGCCCGGACCGATTGGGACGACGCTCGCCGCTTCCTGCATCTCATTGCCGTGCACGACAGCCTCGACGCGCCCGATCAGTCGTTTCGCCGCGCGGCGGTCTATGCCCGCGAGGGTGAACGCGCAGAGTTCCTCGCCGCCACGGCCGAGCTGATCGGGCAGCTTGAGATCCTGCGCGCCTGGCAGGCTTTTTCCCTTCGCAATATACTCTAACCGCCCACATCCTCCACGCCGAAACGGTGGGCGCCGCAGTGCGGGCAGGTACACACGCAGCCGTATCCGGCTGCCACCAGCTTGACCGTGCGGCTGCGGCGCAGATACTCCCACTGCGCGCTGCAACTCAGGCAGCGCAGACGGTAGCGCGCACGGGTCTCCCGCTGCACGCCGGTCTCCGCAGCCGGGGCCTCTGCGCACCGCTCCGGCCGGCAGCCCACCTCCCGGCAGGCGGCCTTCCAGACCGCGTCGTGTCCGTGTCGCTCCCCGGGGAGGCGCAGCTGCACCAGCGCGTGCGCGTATTCGTGGCGGACCGTGTCGTAGAAAACGGCGTCGTCCCCGGCGTCCATCACGAAAGCGGAGATCGTAATCCTCACCGGGCGGCCGCCCCGGCATTGGCAGCTTCCCAGCCGCTTGCGTGCGCGTCCGGAAACCTTCAGCTCGATCCCCGCAGTGTTTACCCCGCAGAGGCGATCCAGCCGGTCATACTCCGCGCGGACCTCGGCAAGCGTGCGGCTCACTTCTCCTCCAGCAGCTTGTTCAGCTCGCGCATAAAGGTGTCGATATCCTTAAACTGGCGGTACACCGAAGCAAAGCGGACGTAGGCGACCTCGTCCACCGTGCGCAGCTTGTCCATCACCAGCTCGCCGATGTACTCGGTGCTGACCTCGCGCTCAAGCGAGTTTTGCAGCGTCTGCTCGATCTCCTCGCTCATCCGCTCCAGCTCGTCAAAGGCGACCGGGCGCTTTTCACACGCGCGGATCATGCCGTTGAGCACCTTGCGGCGATCGAAGCTCTGGCGGCTGCCATCCTTCTTGATGACGACCATCGGCAGGCTTTCCACCGTTTCGTATGTAGTAAAACGCTTGAGACAGCTCAGGCACTCACGGCGGCGGCGAATACTGGTTCCCTCCTCCGCCGGGCGGGAATCGACGACCTTGCTTTCATTGTAGCCGCAAAAAGGACACTTCATAGTAAGCACCTCGTTCTCGTTTTTTGATTTTACCCTGTTGTCTATCATAACACAGTTTTTCAAAATATGGTAGACATAATTTGAAATTTTCTCAAAATATTGGGAATCCTCGCTCGTCCAGGCAATACGTAGCACACAGCCGTCCCTCCACCGTGCAGATCCGGGCAAAACAGAACAACTCCTCGATCGGAAAGGGCCGGTCCGGCGCGCAGGGAAACGCCAGATGTACGCCGCGCCCGTCGCGGTAATACCGCCCGTCCCGATTCGCCGCGACCCGGCGCGCGAGCGCCGCGTCGGCAAAGAGCGGCGCATCCGGTATGCGCGCCCACTGCCCGGCGGCGAAGGAAAAGCTGCGCCTTGCCTGTCCGTCCCGGATCTCTCCCAACGCCTCGAGCGCAGCGCCGGAGAGGCGTTTTTTCGCTTGCAGTACGCCGGAGCACGGCTCCAGCACGCCGAGGAGCGTCTCTCCCTCCCGTGTGCGCAGATACGCGCGGTAGAGTCCGTCGCTGAGCAGGGCGCATTGTGCGCATAGCTCGCAAGTAACGCCCCTGCGAACGGTTATCTCCCCGATCCGGTTTTCGCCCAGCAGCAACGGGTATCGCTCCATCGCGCTTCCCTCCCCGCAAAAAGATGCCTGCGCAAAACTATGCGCAGGCATCGCCGTTTATGTGTTTTCAGCCGAGCGTATATCCGCCGCGCACGAGCAGCTTCGTCGTACCCGCCGTAGCGCGCACGCCGCGTTCGGAAATCGTCATCATATAGAGGTGGTTTTTCGCCAGTGCGGCGCCGTTATCCAGCGTGCCGCCGGAGGTAGCGTCGATCAGCCCCGGCGTGGACGAAGCCACGCACACGGCGCCTCCCACGCGCAGCATCACTTCACAGCCGACGTCGCCATAGAGCGTCTGCCCGTTTGACAGGGCAACGACGGTAAAGCTCTCCCCGTTGCCCGGCTGCCCCTGTCCGGCAAGCCGGTCGGTGAGCTGCTTGTCCCGCGCGGCGATCTTCTCGTCCACCTTGCCAAGCAGCTCCGGCAGGAACTTGCTGTTCAAATAGCTCAGCGTAACGAGCGGATCGTTCGACGAACCCGCGCCGCTCGCCATCGCGGTTGCGGTGAGCAGCATAAAGCTGACCAGCAGCAGCGCCGTCAGGCGCGCGAGCCAATGATTCTTTTTCATACGTACTCCTCTCTTTCCCGCGCGGCACGCGGAGGGAGCCCCTCCGCGTCCGGCGCGTTCATAGCAACTGTGTATTCTGCAATCCGAAGCTCACGGCGATTGCTGCGTCGATCTTTCCCATCAGCTCGCCCTCCACACGACCCCTGCGCTCGCGCAGCCGACGCTTATCCAGCGTGCGGATCTGCTCAAGCAGCACCACCGAGTCCCGCGGCAGGCCGCACTCCGGCGCGGCAAGGGAGATATGCGTCGGCAATTTGGTCTTGTTGACCTGCGACGTGATGGCGGCCGCAATCACCGTGGGGCTGTATCGGTTGCCGGTGTCGTTCTGCACGATCAGCACCGGGCGGACGCCGCCCTGTTCACTGCCCACGACGGGGCTGAGATCGGCATAATAGATGTCGCCGCGTCTGATATTGTGATCCACTTGCACTCACACTCCAGCGGAAGAAGTACCCCTCGCCGCCGGCAAAACCGCCGCTGGACGCAGCGCGTTCGCCGGTGCCAAGGACCACTATCATTCTCCCACGTGGGCGGGATTTTATACGGTTTTTCCGGATTTCCCCGTCCCCTGCCATCCTATGCGGCACGGCGGCGCGGGGTGTCAATCCAGAAGCTGCAGGTTATAGTCGATACACGCTCCGTCCCGGTAGTAATAGCGCGGCACCCGTTTGGAAACGGCGCACAGCAGCTCGTAGCAGATCGTACCGGCCAACCGGGCGGCGGTTTCGGCAAGCTGATGCTCGCCAAAAATCTCCACCTCGTCGCCGCTTTTGAGCTCCGGCAGGTCCGTTACGTCCACCATGCACATATCCATGCAGATCGCGCCGACCTGTTCGGCCGCGCCGTAGGGTGTGAGCACCTGGAGCTTCCCGGACAGGGCGCGCAGCAGTCCGTCGGCATAGCCGATGGGCAGCACGGCGATGCGCTGGACGCGGTCTGTAAAATACTTTCTGCCGTAGCTCACAGACGCGCCGGGGGCAAAATCCTTGATCGTGGACACGCTGGTCTTGAGCGTCATCACCGGCTTTAGCCCCATGCGCTCCGCCATCGGGCCGGAACCGTAGAGCAAAATGCCGCAGCGCACCATATCGCAGGCGTATTCGGGATAGCAGGCAATGCCCCCGGCATTGCAGCAATGGCGCAGCGCAAAACGGAAATTCCCCCGCTCCTGCGCGGCGGCGACAAAACGGGAAAAGCGCGCGAACTGAAGGTCGGTAAATTCCCGGCACGTCGGCGCCGGTTCGTCGGCCACGCTGAAATGGGTAAAGATCCCCTCGATCTCCAGATGCGGCAGGCGCAGAATCTGCAACACCTCGTCGAGGCTCTGCTCAAAATGCGCCTCGTCGCACAAAAAGCCCAGCCGCCCCATACCGGTGTCAAGCTTGAGATGCACCCGCATCTTTTTGCCGCGGCGCCCCGCCGCCTCGTCGTACGCCCTGGCGATTTCCAGGTTGGGCACCGTCTGCGTTACGTCCAGCAGCAGGATATGCTCCGCCTGATCCGCCGGAGTAAAGCCGAGCAGCAGAATCGGCAGCGTAACGCCGCCGACGCGCAGCTCCTCCGCCTCGTCGATATTGGAAACCGCCAGATAGTCCGCGCCGATCTCCTGTAATTGCCGGGCGATGCGCAGCGCGCCGTGTCCGTATCCGTCTGCCTTCACCACGCCGAGCAGCTTGGTCTGCGCGCCGACCCGGCGGCGGATGGCGTTGAAATTGTCCGTCAGATGATCCAGATGAATCTCTGCCCATGTTCTCCTCAATGTGCTTTCCATGCGGGATCTCACTTTCTCATGGCGTCGCAGCGCGCCGCCGATCGTTTGATTATGACATTATATCATCAAATGTGAAATTCGTAAACTCCATAAAAAGGATAATTTTATCCTCCCGTGCAATTTCCGCATACAGCGGGGCGTCCTCATCCGAAAAAAAGACGGTATATTGCAGCGTCTCCCCCTCCAGCGGCGCATGGATGCGCACGCGCAGGGCCGGCGTATCCCCCAGGCGCTCCGTGCTCTCCTCACAGACGTACCCCTCCGCCACCGCGCGCAGCAGCAGCGGCACGGCGTTCACCGCCGTTACGCGCGGCGCAAGGCTGCCCGCGTCAAGCGTCAGTCCGTCGTAGGACAGCGACAGCGTGTCTGTGCGCAGAATTGCCGTAACGTCGGCAAGCTCCTCCGGCTCCTGCACGCACACGCGCGTCTCCTCGCCGTCGCCGCGCAGGGCAAGCGCGTAGTGCAGCGTCTCCTCCTCCCGCGGCACGTCGATCTTCACCTCTGCGGTGTAGCCCTCCAGCGCCGCATATTTTTGGGCGATCTCCTCTGCCCGCTCCGTTTCCTTCGCTGCACAGCCGACAAGCGCCAGCGCCAGCAGCAGGCACGCGGCCCACCGTCTGCCCATCCGCATCCCTCCTCTGCGTTTCTTCGCATACCCTATGCCGCGCCGTGCCGGTTTATGCCCTCCGATGCGCGGCAAAACTCTTTGACAAGAGCGGCGGGCTATGCTATGATGACCGTAATGCAGCGATTGTACCGAAATTGCAGCGGGTATGCCTCATCGGCATGGCGCCCGCACGGCATCGGAGATGGATTCACGGGAGGTGCGTTTCATGGTGTTGCAGGAATCCGGCGAGATGTATCTGGAGACGATCTTGATACTCTCGCAGAAGAGCAGGTTTGTCCGCGCCATCGACATTGGTGAGGAGATGGGCTTCTCCCGCCCCAGCGTCAGCCGCGCCGTGCATCTGCTGCAGGAAGGGCAGTTTATCCGCATCGACGCCGACGGCTCCATCTCGCTGACCGACGCCGGGCGCGAGATCGCTGAGAAAATCTACGAGCGGCACACCGTGTTGACCAAATGGCTGATCTCTCTGGGCGTCGAAGCGAAGATCGCGGCAAGCGACGCCTGCAAGATCGAGCACGACATCAGCGACGAATCCTTCGCCGCGGTGAAGCGCCATATCGGCACGATATAACCAAAATCAAGCGAGGGGAGCGCGGCGCGCTCCCCTCGCTTTCAGGATGCGGCCTTGGGGATCTGCCGTCCCGTGTGATCAATGGTGTACGCGCCAGGCAGCAAAAGCTCAGAGACCGGCACCAGCTCGTATCCCTCGTCGGCAAGGTATTGCAGGATCTCCGGCAGCGCCTCCGGTGTGTGTTCCCCAGCATTGTGAAACAGGACGATCGAGCCGCTCTTCACCTTTCCCGTTACGCGTTTCGTGATCTCGGCGGCGGAGATGCCCTTCCAGTCCAGGCTGTCCACGTCCCATTGGATCGGCTCCATCCCCATGGAGCGGATGGCGGAGATGACGTGGTCGTCGTATTCCCCGAACGGACAGCGGATCAGCGTGGGCGTCTCGCCGGTGAGCGCGGTGATCTTATCGTTGCACGCCTGCACGTCTGCAAGGATCGCCTCGGCGGAGAGCGCGTTGAAATGGTCGTGGGCGTTGGAGTGGTTTTCCAGTTCGTGGCCCGCTGCGACGATCGCCTTTGCCGTGTCCGGATACTGGTCCGCCCAGTTGCCCACGACGAAAAACGTACCCTTGACGCCGTATTCGTCCAGCACGTCGAGGATCCTTTGGGTATTGTCCGCTCCCCACGCCGCATCAAAGCTGATCGAGCAGCGCCGGTCTGTGCGCTCGACGCAGTAGATCGGCAGTTGTCGCGCCGCCGCCGACGCCCCGACCACGGCCGGCGCGTTCACCGCGCCGAAAACGGCCAGGCAGCACAGCGCCGCTGCAAACAGCGCCACGTATCGCCTGCGGATAAGCAAAAAGTGGACGGGCCGCGGTGCGTTCCGCTTTCTTTTTTTGTCCGGCATAATCATATCCTCCCCCATTTCTGCTCTCAGCCTATGCGCCGCAGGGGCGGATCATGCCGGAATCTTTGCTGCAAAACGGGCTGCCCGCATGCCGGCGGACAGCCCGTTTCTCTGTTTTTTGCCGTGTCTGCATACTCGTCCCGGTTATCTGCCCTCCGCCTCGTCCATCACCGCGCAATACGCCTTCACGGCGTTTCTCACGCACTCGTCGCAGGGGCAGAATACCGCGGGGTCGGCTTTTCCCTTGAGCGTCTTGCAGATCACCGCGCCGCTGCAGCGCAGGAACTGCTCGCTGATCTGCCGGGCCAGGCGCATCGTGCCCTGCCCCTCCGTGTGCAGTCCCGCCAGCAGCACTGCGCCCACCAGCGCGCCGCAGGTGCCCTCCATATTGCCCATGCCCAGGCCAAAGCCCGCGGCAAGGCGTCTGAGCGTCTCGCCGTCCGTCTGCGTCTCGCCCTGCAGCGCGGCGGTTACCGCCTGGGCGCAGTTGCAGCCCTCGTGCTTGTACGCGACGGCCCGCTCGGCCAACTCCGCTGCATTTCTCATATTCATCGCTCCCTTTTCAGCCTTCGGTGTAGATCGCGACGATGTGAAGCAGGATCTCCTGCATCTTCTCCATCGACTGCACGGGGATATATTCGAAACGGCCGTGGTAATTGTATCCGCCCGTGCACAGGTTCGGGCACGGCAGGCCCCGGTAGGACAGCGCCGCCCCGTCCGTACCGCCGCGGATCGCGCAGATCTTACTCGTTACCCCCGCGCGCTCCATGGCGAGCATGGCGTTGTCGATCAGATGCATATGCGGCAGGATCTTTTCCTTCATATTCTCATAGCCGCGGTACTTCGTAAGCGTAACGGTTTCCTCGCCGTACTTGGTGTTCAAAAACGCGGCGATGCCGTCCATGACGGCGGCCTTGTGGCGGATCTTGTCCTTGTCGTGATCGCGCAGCAGGCAGATCATGCTCACCTGCTCCACGTCGCCCTTGATGGAATCCACGTGATAAAAGCCCTCGTATCCGTCCGTGCAGGCGGGGTTCTCCATCGACGGGATCATCTGCATCAGCTCCGATGCGATCAGCACGGCGTTGCGCATCACGCCCTTGGCGCTGCCGGGATGGATGCTCTTGCCCTTGACGTCGATCCTGAGGTTCTGGGCGTTAAAATTCTCATACTCGATCTCACCGAGCGCGCCGCCGTCCACGGTATACGCATAATCCGCGTCAAAGCCGGCAAGATCGAAAAAGTCCACGCCGCGGCCAACCTCCTCATCCGGCGTGAAGGCGATTTGGATGCGCCCATGTCTCACCTCCGGGTGGGAGAGCAGGTAGGACGCCATTGCCATGATCTCAGCGATACCGGCCTTGTCGTCCGCGCCAAGCAGGGTCGTCCCGTCCGTAACGATCAGATCCTTGCCCACATTGTCAAGCAGGTCGGGATACTCCGCCGGGCTGAGAACATATTGCCCCTCGGCGTCCAGCGGGATCTCTCCTCCGTCGTATTGTCTGACGATGCGGGGCTTGACGTTCGTGCCGCTGACCGCCTCAGACGTGTCCATATGTGCGATAAAGCCGATCGTCTTGCCCGTCCAGTCCGCCTCGGACGCTGGAATGGTGGCGTAGACGTAACCGTATTCATCCATACGGACGTTTGCCGCGCCGAGTTCCGCCAGCTCGCCCACCAGCAATCGCGCCAGATCCTTCTGCTTTTCGGTGCTGGGGAACTGCTCCACCCCGTCACACGACTGGGTGTCCACCTGGACGTAGCGCAAAAACCGTTCGATCACTTCAGACATCGTTTTTCCCTCCGTATGAGTCTTAGAGTTTATCAAGTTTTTTTATTATACCTGCTTCGCACGCAGATTTCCAGTGGTAAGGACGATTATTGTGCAAAATTTTCTCCCGCGGAAAGCGCGATGAAAAAGCGCCCTGCCGCGGGAGATCCTCTTCCGTTTTCGTGCAGCACGGCGCGCAAGCGCCCGGCCCCTTATTCCGCCTCGACCCAGAACAACTCGTCGAGTGTTTTATCCAACGCCCGGCAAATGGCGACACACAGCTTGATCGTCGGATTATAGTTCCCGATCTCAATGGCGTTGATCGTCTGCCGGGAAACGCCGACCGCATCCGCCAGCTCCTGCTGGGAGAGGTCCTTTGCCGCCCGCGCGGACTTCATCTTCAGGTTTTTCATGGCTCCTCCTCCGGCAGCGCCGCTTTCCGGCTGTGCGCGAGATAGACGACGAGCATCACGAGGCAGCACACGGCGTTGACCAGCGAAATCACCGAAAGCGTCAAAACCCCGTCTCGTACCACGTCCCCGTCGCGCCAGCCAAGCACAAAACAAACAAGCTGCCCGACGATGATCAGCAGCCACAGCCAGATCGCGTCCTTCGGCTTTGTATGCAGCCCGCTGAAGGCGTCGTGCCGGATCGCTGTTACGGCGAACACGGTAACGGATAACAACAGGCCGATCATCGGCAAAACGCCGGGCGCAAAGCATTGCACGCCGTCGCTCTCTATGACGCCGCAAAAGATGGTGTAAATCCCCAGCATCAAATACGCCGACTGGAACGCGCGACCTCTTTCGACGAGCTGGCGCTCGTCGTATTCGTTTCCCTTCCCGCGCCGGGCGATCGGCAGAATTGCAGCAAACAGCAGCACCGGCGCCAATACGTAAAGAAGATATTCCATAACAGCCTCCCACAATTCGTTTTTGCAGTGCACCTGCAATGTGAGCTCACTGTACTACTTCTCCGTC
>CAMZIO010000009.1 GCA_947307255.1 uncultured Clostridia bacterium
CGGGATAAAAAAATGCGCCGTGTATCGAATGATACACGGCGCATTTTCGTGCGTCGAAAAGCGGATGACGCGATGAGGGAGGTCGTTTAAAAAGCAACAATCGCTCTGCGATGCGAAAGACAGATGCTTTCTCTGGTGTTTTTCACCAAATTTACGCACCCGGGCAATGGAAAATATGGCAAATAATACGATGTGTGGGTTCTGATGAAACTTTTATGCGTGAAAGCTTGACAAAATGCTTTTTTGTGTTAAACTGATATCATTCTAAAACAAGGGAGGTTCCACATGAAGAAGTTACTCAGTCTGATGCTTGCACTTTGCATGGTCCTTTCGCTTGTCGCTTGCGGCAGCAAGACCAACGCCCCTGACACCAATACCCCGGATAATACCGGCACAGAGGCGACAGAGAATCCGGCATCCAACGAATCCAAGCCCCACATCGGCATCGTAACCGGTTCGGTTTCCCAGTCCGAGGACGACCGCCGCGGCGCCGAGGCATTCCAGGCCATGTACGGCGAGGATATGGTAAAGCTTGCCATCTATCCCGACAACTTTACCGAAGAGCTTGAGACCACCATCCAGACCATCGTCAACCTGTCCGACGATCCGGATATGAAGGCGATCATCGTCAACCAGGCGGTCCCCGGCACCACCGAAGCGTTCCGCCAGATCAAGGAACGCCGCCCCGACATCCTCTGCATCGCCGGTGAGGCGCACGAGGATCTGCCGGAGATCAGCTCCGCTGCCGACCTGGTCTGCAACAACGACTTCGTCGCCCGCGGCTACCTGATCATTCGCACCGCACACGAGCTGGGCTGCGACACGTTCGTGCACATCTCCTTCCCGCGTCATATGTCTTACGAGACCATGAGCCGCCGCGTGGCGATCATGAAGGCCGCGTGCGAGGAATTCGGCATGAAGTTCGTCCTTGAGACCGCGCCCGATCCCACGACTGACGTCGGCGTCGCCGGCGCGCAGGCGTATATCTTGGAAAAGGTGCCTGAGTGGGTCGAGAAGTATGGCAAGAACGCCGCTTACTTCTGCACCAACGACGCGCACACCGAGCCTCTGCTCAAGCAGCTGCTTGAGTATGGCGGCTACTTTATCGAGGCTGACCTGCCCTCTCCCACCATGGGTTATCCCGGCGCGCTGGGTATCGACCTGACGGCCGAGGCGGGCGACTATACCAAGATCCTTGCCAAGGTCGAGGAAGCGGTTGTTGAAAAGGGCGGCGCCGGCAAGTTCGGTACCTGGGCTTATTCCTACGGCTACACCGTGTCCGCAGGTCTTGCCCAGCACGCGCTCAACGTCATCAACGGCGAGAGCGAGCTGCTTGATATCGACGATATCGCCAAGGCGTACGAGGTATTCTCTCCCGGCGCCGCGTGGAACGGCTCCAACTACACCAATGCGGAGACCAGCGTCAAGTCGGACAACACCTTCCTGGTCTATCAGGACACCTATATCATGGGTAATCCCGGCAAGTATATGGGCGCTACCTCCATCGAGGTTCCCGAGCAGTACTTCACCATCAAGTAACTGCAGTACGGCAAATCAATTTCATACCAAAACGGGAGGGAGACAACTCCCTCCCGTTTTGGTGTATGCTATCCCTATCCTGAAATGTGGAGGACTACTATGAGCAACGCTCCTCTTTTAGAGATGAGGAACATCCAGAAGGACTTTTTCGGCAACCAGGTTCTTACCGATATCAACCTGACGCTCCGCGAGGGCGAGGTGTTGGGTCTGTGCGGCGAAAACGGGGCCGGAAAGAGCACCCTGATGAAAATCCTCTTTGGCATGGACGTGATCCGGGAAACCGGCGGTTTTGGCGGGGAAATCCTGCTCAACGGCGAGAAGGTGGAGTTTGCGACCCCCTTTGAGGCGCTTGCTGCCGGTATCGGTATGGTCCATCAGGAGTTCTCGTTGATACCGGGCTTTACCGCTACGGAGAACATCCTGCTAAACCGTGAACCGCAAAAGCACAGCGTTTTGTCTGAAGTGTTCGGCGAGCGCCTCAATACGCTCAATCGCAAGGAGATGGACGTGCGCAGCGCGGCAGCCATCGAACGCATGGGCGTGCATATCGACGCAGACATGACCATCAGCAGTATGCCGGTCGGCCATAAGCAGTTTACGGAGATTGCCCGTGAGTTGAGCAAGGAACAGCTCAAGCTGCTGATTCTCGACGAGCCTACCGCCGTTTTGACGGAGAAGGAGGCGGAGGCGCTGCTTGAGTCGATTCGCAATATGTCCAAGCGCGGCATCGCCATTATCTTTATCACGCACCGCCTGCATGAGATCCTGGCCGTGTGCAACAAGGTCGTCGTCATGCGCGACGGTCGTGTGGTGCAGGACGTCCCGGCGGCGGAGACCTCGGTGAGCGAGATTACGCGCAACATGGTCGGGCGCAGCGTGGAGACCGGCGGCAATACGCGCGAGGTGCGGGATGTCAGCGGTCTGCGCACCATGATGTCGATTCGCAAGCTGTGGGTGGATATGCCCAGCGAGCTGGTGCGCGGCGTAGATCTTGATATCAAGGAAGGCGAGATCCTGGGTATCGGCGGCCTTGCCGGTCAGGGCAAGCTTGGCATTCCGAACGGCATTATGGGAATGTATGAGGCGGGAGGCACTGTCATTTTGGACGGAGAGGAGATCCCGCTGGGCCATCCGCGCAAGTGTTTGGATGCCTCCATGGCATTCGTTTCGGAGGATCGCCGCGGCGTGGGACTGCTGCTGGACGAGAGCCTGGAGTGGAACGTATCGTTTGCCGCGATGCAGATCCAGAACAAATACCTCAAAAAGCTTTTCGGCGGCCTGTTTACCTGGCGCAACGAGAGAGCGATCCGTGAAGTTACGGAAAAGTACGTCGACGAGCTTGCCATCAAATGCACAAGCACCAAGCAGAAAGCAAAGGAGCTTTCCGGCGGCAATCAGCAGAAGATCTGCCTGGCCAAGGCGTTTGCACTGGAGCCGAAGTTCCTCTTCGCTTCCGAGCCGACGCGCGGCATTGACGTGGGCGCAAAGGCGCTGGTGCTTGAGGCGCTGCGCAAGTTCAACCGCGAAAGCGGCGTTACCGTGGTGATGATTTCCTCCGAGCTGGAGGAGCTGCGTTCGATCTGCGACCGCATTGCCATCGTTTCTGGCGGGCGCATCTCCGGCATTTTGCCGGCGACGGCGTCGAGCGAGGAATTTGGTATGCTGATGGTCAGCCAAGTCGTCTGAGGGGGTGGGATGCGATGCTTGAAAAGAAAGACAACAATTTCAACAGCCCGTCAAAGCTGAACGACGAGTTGAAATCGACGATCACCCCCGCTGCAGCGCCGTCCAAGCTGCAAATGCGCGAGATGGGGCCTCTGCGGGCAATGGCGGCGTCCTTCGGCCTGCCGCGATTGATCATTGCAAGCTTCTTGCTGCTGATGTTCATCGTCGCGCCTTTCGTGGGCAACGACTTCTGGACGCAGATTTCCAACGTCATCAACCGCTTTAGCTGGAACGCAATCCTCGTGCTTGCCATGGTGCCGATGATTCACTCCGGCTGCGGACTTAACTTCGGCTTGCCGCTGGGTATTATCTCCGGCCTGCTCGGTGCGACGCTTTCCATTGAGTTGGGCTTCACCGGACCGGGCAGCTTCCTGGCCGCGATTGCGATTGCGACCCCGATCGCCATTGTGCTCGGCGGCGGTTACGGGTGGCTGCTCAACCGCATCAAGGGCGGCGAGATGATGATCGCCACTTACGTCGGATTTTCGTCGGTGTCGTTCATGTGCATGATGTGGCTGCTGCTGCCTTATCACAGCCCGACGATGGTCTGGGGCTTTGCGGGCAAGGGCCTGCGTACCACGATTTCGCTGGAAGGCTTTTACAGTGAGGTGCTGGCGAACTTCCTGGCGATACGGGTCGGTGAGAATTTCAAGATCCCCACCGGTACGCTGCTGTTCATCGCACTGATGGCGTTTTTGATGTGGGCATTTCTGCACACGAAGACGGGTACGGCGATGACCGCCGTCGGCTCGAATCCGACCTTCGCCAAGGCTGCCGGCGTAAACGTGGATCGGATGCGTCTTTTGTCTGTCGTTATTTCGACGTGGCTGGGCGCGTTGGGTATCCTCGTGTACGAGCAGGGCTTCGGCTTTATCCAGCTTTACAATGCGCCGTTCTATATGGCGCTGCCCACGGTGTCCGCCATCCTCATCGGCGGCGCGAGTGTCAACAAGGCAAGTATTGCAAATGTCGTCATCGGTACCTTCCTGTTCCAGGGCATGGTTACCATGACGCCGACGGTTATGAACTCCGTGATCCATATGGACATGAGCGAGGTCATCCGCGTTATTGTTTCGCAGGGTATGATTCTCTACGCACTGACGCGTAAAACGGAAGGGGGCGGACGTTGATGCAAGAGAATAAGAGCTTTGGCGCCAAGGCGCTGGAATTTATCCGCAACAACATCGTTCCGATCCTGTTTATCATCATTTGCGCGTTTTGTATCCCGCTGTCCGGCTTTACGCCGAGCTATCTTTTAAACGAGATCGTTACGCGCATGGGACGCAACATCTTTCTCATCCTCTGCCTGCTGATCCCCATTATGGCGGGCATGGGCCTGAACTTCGCCATGACGCTCGGCGCGATGGCGGGCGAGATCGCGTTGATCTTCGTCTCCGACTGGCAGATCTGGGGTATCCCCGGCGTGGTGCTGGCGATGATTCTTCAGATTCCGTTTTCCATCCTGCTGGGCCTGCTGTGCGGCAGTATCCTCAACCGCGCAAAGGGACGCGAGATGATCACCAGCTATATCATCAGCTTCTTTATGAACGGCTTGTATCAGCTGGTGGTGCTGTTTATGATGGGCTCGATCATCCCCATCAAGCACTTTTCCGTCAAGCTGCCCCGCGGCTACGGTATCCGCAACACCGTGAGTCTGCTGAATATGCGCCAGTGCCTTGACAACCTGCTGGCGGTGAATATCAAGGGTGTGAAGATCCCGGTGCTGACCTTCCTGATTATCGGCGTGCTGTGCCTGTTTATTATCTGGTTCCGCAAAACGAAGCTGGGTCAGGATATGCGTGCGGTCGGCCAGGATATGGAGGTTGCGCGCGCCGCCGGCATCAACGTGGAGCACACGCGTCTGATTTCGATCGTGATTTCGACGGTCATGGCAGGCTTCGGCATGATTATCTATCTGCAGAATATGGGCAATATCGCCACGTATTCCTCGCATTCGCAGATCGGTATGTTCTGTATCGCTGCGCTGCTGGTCGGCGGCGCCAGCGTGGACAAGGCCAGCATTGGCAACGTGTTTCTCGGCGTGATCCTGTTCCATACGATGTTCATCGTGGCGCCTCGCGCGGGCGCGGCGATCACCGGCGACTCGATGATCGGTGAATACTTCCGCGTGTTCTGCTCCTACGGCGTTATCACCATCGCACTCGTGATGTATGAAACGAAAAAGCGCCGCAGCCAGAACCGCACCGCGCAGGAGCTTGCGCGCGCCGCAGCGGAAGAGACGGCAAAGGAGGCGGCAAAATGAAGAACGTAAAACGTCTTGTGATGCGCGTTGCCTTCGTTGCGGTACTTCTTGCCATTGGTGCGCTGATGCTGGTCATCGGACGCGGGCATACGGTTTACTTTGACAACAAGACCATGGAATACGGCGGGAAGAGCTGCGAGACCCCGTATAAGATTGTCGTCTACGTCAAAGGAGAGCAGGTTGCCAAGCTCTACAATGGAGAGCGCGGCATGACGACCCATATCGGCCAGAACTTCGGCATGGCGCTTGGCATTACGCAGGAGAAGGGCGGCGAAGAGAAGATCGTTGAGATCACGCAGAAGCTGCCCTACAACATAGACGGGGTGATTATCAACCTGCCCGGCTACCTCGCGGGGCTGCCGGAGGAGGCGTACCTGTCTGAGTTTGTTGCGGCAGTCGTCGAGGAGGAAGCTCCGGAGGAGCCGATCGAAGGCGACGAGCTGATGCCAGATGACGGATTCTGATCCCAAAGTAAAAAGGCGGTCTGCCTGTGGCAGACCGCCTTTTCTCCCTGGCGGGTGGGCGAGTTTTCCCAAAACTGAAAAACGACCTCCGGCCGCGCCGCAATAAGCGCTCGAAAACGCGGCGTTCGGCGCGAAAGATTGGGCCGACGTGAACGGCTGCGCTTGGTATAATAACCGCGTTACGGTGTGCCGGGGTATGGGGCTCAAAAGACCGGGCGCTGAGACCGCCTGCAAATGAATCCGGCTAACCGGCCGATCGGAGGGAGAAATCCTTCCGATCTGCATTCCACGCACTTTTACTGTTGCAAAAGCCGTGGCGGAATGATAGGATAGCATAAAAAAGAGGAAAGACGGTTTGTATGAGAAAGGAAAATGTGTTGACGGAGGGCCCGATCCTCAAGGGGCTTGCGCTCTTTGCGCTGCCCATTCTGGTCGGACAGATCTTCCAGCAGCTTTATAATACGGCCGACGCGATGATCGTCGGGCAGTTTCTCAGTGATCAGGAATATGCGGCGGTCAGCTCCTCGGGCAGTCTGGTCTTTTTGCTGATCGGCTTTTTTGCCGGCATCTCTATGGGCGCGGGCGTGGTGATTGCGCGCTATTTCGGCGCAAAGGACTGGGAGCGGCTGCATATTGCCATCCACACCACGGTTGCTTTCGGCTTGATCGCCGGCGTACTGCTGACCGTGTGCGGTGTGTGGCTTACGCCGCAGATCCTGCGGCTGATGAGCACGCCGGAAAATGTGATGCGCTATTCGGTGCAGTATTTCCGCGTGTATTTCGCCGGAGCGATGGGCATTTCGCTTTACAATCTGCTGCGCGGTATTCTGCAGGCGGTGGGAGACAGCAAGCATCCCCTCTACTATCTGATCTTCTCCTCGCTGATCAACATCGCCCTGGACCTGCTGTTTATCGGCGTGTTTCACTGGGGCGTATGGTCGGCGGCGCTGGCTACGTCAATCTCGCAATGCTTCAGCGCGGTGCTGTGCATGATCCGCTTGATGCGCGAGAGGGAGGAATACCGTGTAACGCTGCGGGAGATCCGGCTCGAGCGCACCATGTTTTTGGAGGTGCTGCGCAACGGCCTGCCCGCCGGTGTCCAGAACTCCATCATCGCCTTTGCCAACGTCGTCGTGCAGAGCAATATCAACAGCTTCGGAGACGTCGCGGTGGCGGGCTGCGGGACCTATTCCAAGCTGGAGGGCTTTGCCTTTCTGCCAATCACCTGTATCACCATGGCGATGACGACCTTCGTCAGCCAGAATCTCGGCGCGCTTCGGCAGGATCGCGTGAAAAAGGCTACCCGCATCGGCATCCTGACTGCCATCATCATGGCGGAGCTGATCGGCCTTTCGATTCTGGCCTTTGGGCCGACGCTGATGCGGCTGTTTACGGATAACCCGAATTCCATCGCCGTGGGGATGCAGCAGGTGCGCGTGGAGGTGCTGTTTTACTTTGCGCTGGCATTTTCACACTGTATCGCCGCGATCCTGCGCGGTGCGGGAATGCCGATGGCGCCGATGTTTGTGATGCTGGGCGTCTGGTGTGTGCTGCGCGTAACGTATATTTCCATTATGGTGCCGATTTTCCGCGATATTCGCGTGGTTTTCACGGCATATCCGCTGACGTGGAGCGTTAGCTCGATCATATTTCTGATTATCTTTCTCAGAGTGGACTGGATCAACCATTACCGCCACAAGGCCGAACGTGCCGGACAGACGAAGTAAGGCGGCGGAAAAGACAAAAAAACAGCATGGCGCAGCCATGCTGTTTTTTGATACCGTTGCAGGGATAATACGTTCAGCGGAGGCTCCAGCTTCCGCACTCCAGATACCGGTCGGCGCAGGCGTGGGCGTTTTGGACGATTTGCTCGTCAAAGCCGAGCAGACGGAGCAGATTGATGGCATTGCGCGTCGTGGCCTTGCCCTCCCGTACGCGGTAGTCAAACTGCATACTTTCCCGGCCGACATGCTCTTCAAAATGGAACATACGGAACGAGCCGGACAGAAGCTCGCACAGCTCGATATCGTGCGTGGCGGCAAGGCAGATCGTGCCGCCGTCCGAAAGCGCTTGCAGCACCTCGCTTGAGGCGGCGATCCGCTCGACCGTGTTGGTGCCGCGCAGGACCTCGTCGACCACGCACAGGAGGGGGGAGGGAGCCTTCGACGCATCCAGAATGCGCTTGAGCGAGCGCGTTTCCACGATATAATAACTCTCTCCGGCCAGAAGATCGTCATTCAGCGCCATGGAGGTGAGTACGCGGAAGGCGTTTGCCGCATACGACTGCGCCAGCACGGTGCAAATGCTTTGCGCCATGATTGCGGCCAGTGCGGCGGTTTTCAGATAGGTGGACTTGCCGGACGCGTTGGAGCCGGTAATCAAGATAGAGCGTTCGGTGATCAGATCGTTCGCAACCGGATCGCTCAGCAGGGGATGGATCAGCGCGGCTGCGTGGATGGCCGCGGGAGCCTTTGCGTCAAAGCGCAGCGCAGGCTCGACGTAGGAATCGACGCTGGCGCGGTAGGACGCGACGGAGATCGCCGCGTCCAGCCGGCCCAGATGCTCATGGATCGTGAGCACGTCGTCGCGGCAGCGCCCCAGCTTATTCTTCAAAAACTCATAGGTGATCAGATCCAGCAGCGTGATCGAGAGCACGATGTCCTCCAGACCACCGTTGTTCGCGGCGGCGGTTACGCCGCCGGTACGGATGACGGATTGCAGACGATCAAGGCTTTCGTAGGCGGGGCGCAGATGGGCGTCCAGCTCCGCGTCGTGAAGCGCGCGCAGCCGACGCATGGCAAAGATCATGCTCACGCCGTAATTGACCGTGTCGAAGTCGTCCTGCGAGCGGCGTTTGCGAAACTCGTGGAGATAGAGATTCAGCGTGATCGAGAGCAGCAGACAGAGCGCCCCAAAGTGCGGACGCAGCAGCGCTGCGGCAACAGAGCAGACGAAAAACAGGAACAGCGCCAGATAGAACAGAAGTTTGCCGATTCCGTGCGCAGAGGGATAGAAGGCGCGGCACAGGTCGGCCCGCCGCCGGCAGCCGAGCCTTGCGAGGATCAGCTCCAGCTTCAGCCGCCGCTGCGGATCGCTCTGCGCGAACTGGATCAGCGCCCGGCGGCGCTCATAGTCCTCCGCGTCCAGCGCGGGGGTGCGCAGCATATAGTAAAGATACTGCTCGCCCGACGTGCAGCGCTTCTGGTTGATCCGCTTGAAGACCTGATCCATGTTCAGATCGTTCCAGGTGATGTCGTCGAGCAGGAACGGATCGAGTCCGTTTTCCTGCCGAAAGTCATAGTAGGCGCGGATGTAGTCCATGTCGCCTGCGAAATAGTGCACGTCGGGGACCTTGCCGAAAGCGGTTTGCAGGCGCTGTTTCAGCTTGCGCGATCTCAAGGCGTAGGGCCCTCTTATCCGCACAGCTCCGCGGCAAGCGCATCGAGCTGCCTGCGCGTGTCGTCGTTCATTGCGGCAAGGATGCGCACGCCGTTTTCAGCGAAGGTGATGTCCTTGGCATTTGCCAGCATCTCGCGCATACCCTTGGCGGCCATGGGCGCCCAGCTTCCGTTTTCGATGAAAGCGACGGTGCGGTTTTGATAATTGCGCTCAACGAGGTTTTCGATAAAGGTTTTCATCGTCGGGAATACGCCGGCATTATAGGTGGTGGCGGCGAGCACGAGCTTGCCGTAGCGGAAGGCGTCCTCTACGTTTTCCGCCATGTCGCTGCGGGCGAGGTCAGTCAGCACGACCTTCGGGCAACCGCGCTCCTCCAGCTTCTCAGCGAGGTATGCCGCCGCCGCGGCGGTGTGGCCGTAAACCGAGGTGTAGGCGATCACGACGCCGTCGCTTTCCACGCCGTAGGACGACCAGGTGCGGTAGGTGTCAAAATAGTAGTCGATCTGCTCGCGGAGTACGGGACCGTGCAGTGCGCAGATGATCTGCACGTCCAAGCCGGAGAGCTTTTGCAGCAGCGTTTGGACTTGAGAGCCGAATTTGCCGACGATACCGAAGTAGTAGCGGCGCGCCTCGCAAGCCCAGCCCTCCGGATCGTCGTAGTCCAGCGCGCCGAATTTGCCGAATGCGTCTGCGGAGAAGAGAACCTTGTCGGTGCTCTCGTAGCTCATCACGACCTCAGGCCAGTGGATCATGGGCGCCGTGTAGAACGTCAGCGTATGCGCGCCGAGGGCAAGCTCCGTACCCTGCACGACGACGAGACGGCGCGCGGCAAAATCGGTGCCGTAGAACGCGGCGATCAGACGGAACGCCTGCGCCGAAGCGACGACGACGGCGTCGGGATACCGCGCGGCAAAGGCAAGAATGCTGGCGGAGTGGTCCGGCTCGACGTGATGGACGACGAGATAATCTGGCGTGCGGCCGTTAAGCGCCGCATCCAGATTGGCAAGCCACTGCTCGGTAAATTTGGCCTCTACGGTATCCATTACGGCGGTTTTCTCGTCAAGGATTACGTAGGAATTGTACGCCATACCGTTGGGTACGTCGTATAGTCCCTCAAACAGGTCGATTTCGTGGTCGTCGACACCGACGTAGCGGATGTCTTTGGTGATGTTGTTATCCATAACAGTCCTCCTGTAAAAAGATCCCGGCAGTCCGGAAACGGCTGCAGATTGACAGGCATGATTTTACCACAGCTTTCCCGCCAATGCAATCGTTTGCGCTGCAATTTTAAGCGGGCGGAGCGCGGCGCGCAGCCCGGCGGGGAGATGTGGCGCCCGTTTCCCGCAAGCTGCCGGTCGGGAGGCGGTGCGCCCCGGCGCAGCGGACGCGCATCTTTCACTGCGGTATCCCTGCGGACGGCGGAAAAACCGAAAAAAGGAGTGAAAAACAAAAAAACTATTGACAAATTAGCTTCCGCTAACTACAATGATGGTTGTTAGCCGAAGCTAATACTTTTTACAGAGTTATTAGCGGAGACTAATACTGTTTCTCTGGTTGTTAGCGGACGCTAATACCGGCTTGCCGGATGCCGGCGACCGATTGCCGGGACGGTATGGAAGCGGCGCGGGCGGCCTGCCCGGCCGGAAAGCGAAAGAGAAAGGAAGGGGTTCTATGATGCCGCTGATTTTTGCAGACTCCGGGTCGGAGAACGTCGTGCGCAAGGTCGGAGGCACGGCGGAGGTCAAACAGCATTTGGCTGATTTGGGCTTCAACGTGGGAACGCCGGTGACCGTCGTTTCTGCGATGGGCGGGAACGTCATCGTCAAGGTCAAGGAGTCCCGCGTGGCGATCAGCCGCGAGATGGCGCAAAGAATCTTCGTTTGAAAACCGCTTCGCTGGGTTTTCAAACGAGCGGGTTTCGCTGCGCTTCCCGCACGCCTGCGGCGCACGGGCGCTCCGCGTAGAGAGTTTTTTCTGACGCGCATGTCGCCAGAAAAAACGATTCAACTTCTTTGCCGCCTGCGGGCGACAAACCAGAGGGGACACCCCTCTGGATACCCCAAAGGTCTGGATCAGATCATTATGAGATAGGAGGAAGAAGCATGACAACGAACCTGAAAGAGGTCAAGGTCGGCAACACCTGCAAGGTCGTGAAGCTCCACGGCGAGGGCGCAACCCGCCGCCGCATCATGGACATGGGGCTCACCAAGGGCGTCGAGGTCTACGTCCGCAAGCTGGCGCCGCTCGGCGATCCCATCGAGGTTACGGTGCGCGGCTACGAGCTGAGCATCCGCAAGGCGGACGCCGAAATGGTCGAAGTCGAGATGTGAACACACGCCCCTGCCTCCACCTTTGGGGGAGGTGGCGCGAAGCGCCGGAAGGGGGTATCATTTTTTGATTGCCTGTTAGCTTAAACTGACGGCAAAGGAAGGGAGAAACATCATGGAATACAGAATTGCCCTCGCGGGCAACCCCAACAGCGGCAAAACGACGCTTTTTAACGCGCTGACGGGCTCCAACCAGTTCGTCGGCAACTGGCCGGGCGTCACGGTCGAGAAGAAGGAGGGCAAGCTCCGCAAGTTCGACGGCGTGACCGTTACCGACCTGCCTGGCATCTACTCGCTTTCCCCCTACACGTTAGAGGAGGTCGTGGCACGTAACTACCTCATTGAGGAGCGCCCCGACGCCATCCTCAACATCGTGGACGGCACGAACCTCGAGCGCAACCTGTACTTAACGACGCAGCTCACGGAGCTGGGCATCCCCGTCGTCATCGCCATCAACATGATGGACGTGGTTCGCAAGAACGGCGACAGCATCAACATTGAAGCCCTGTCTGAAAAGCTTGGCTGTCAGATCGTTGAAATTTCCGCCCTCCGCGGCGACGGCGTGGACGCGGCGGCGGAGGCGGCGGTCGCGGCGGCGAAGGGCGGCAAGACCGTGCCGATGCATACCTTCTCCGGCCCCGTCGAGCACGCCATCGCGCACATCGAGGAGGCTGCCATTCACGGTCTTCCCGAGGAGCAGCAGCGCTGGTATGCCATCAAAATTTTCGAGAGCGACGACCAGGTGCTGGAAAAGCTGAACATCCCCACCGACACCCTCGCGCACATCAAGACCGACATAGAGGCGGCGGAGAAGGAGCTGGACGACGACGCAGAGAGCATCATCACCAACGAGCGCTACGTCTATATTGCCGATTTGCTGAAAGGCATCTACAAGAAGAAGGGCGCGCACGAGCTGAGTGCGTCGGATAAGATCGACAAGGTCGTCACGAACCGCTGGCTCGGCCTTCCGATCTTCGCGGTCGTGATGTTCCTCATCTACTACCTCGCCATGGTGACCGTCGGCGCGAGCGCAACCGACTGGGCGAACGACGGGCTGTTTGGCGACGGCTGGCACCTGTTCGGCATCGGCTCCGCCGAGGCGGAGGAAGCCGCGGACAATTACGCCGCCGCCGTGAACGCGGTGGACGCGTTCGTCGGCTTCGACGAGGAAGCGGGCATCGACGAGCTGAAGGCGTTTACCTCCGCCGACGCCTCAGTTGCCTACACCGTCGAGGACGAGGAAACGCTCGAACAGAGCGAGATAACGGTCTGGTTCGACGCCGTGCCCGAGGGTGTGGATGAGGAGGAGACCAACGCCATGAGCTACCGCGACGCGGTGGCGTATTTCGAGGCGAACGGCTTCGAAGAGCCAGACCCCGCCGACTATGGCGTGTGGGTGCCCGGTATCCCCGTGCTGATCGAAGGCGCGCTGGACGCCGTCGGTTGCGCCGATTGGCTCAGCGGTCTGATCCTCGACGGCATCGTTGCGGGCGTGGGCGCGGTGCTCGGCTTCGTGCCGCAGATGCTCGTGCTGTTCTTCCTGCTCGCGTTCGTGGAAGCAAGCGGCTACATGGCGCGCGTAGCCTTCGTGCTCGACCGCGTGTTCCGCCGCTTCGGTCTTTCCGGCAAGAGCTTCATCCCCATGCTCGTCGGCACGGGCTGCGGCATCCCCGGCATCATGGCGTCGCGCACCATTGAAAATGAGCGCGACCGGCGCATGACCATCATGACCACGACGTTCATCCCCTGCGGCGCGAAGGTGCCGTTCATTGGCATGATCGCAGGCGCGCTCTTCGGCGGCAGCGCATGGATCGCCACGGGTTCGTACTTCATTGGCATGGCGGCGATCATCTGCTCCGGCGTCATCCTCAAGAAGACGAAGATGTTCGCGGGCGAGCCGGCGCCGTTCGTCATGGAGCTGCCCGCGTACCACTGGCCGACGCTCGGCAACGTCCTGCGCAGCATGTGGGAGCGCGGCTGGAGCTTCATCAAGAAGGCGGGCACGATCATCCTGCTCTCGACCATCGTCATTTGGTTCCTCAGCCGCTTCGGCTGGGCGGACGGCGCGTTCGGGATGCTCGAAGAGGACGAGATCAGCCTGAGCATCCTGGCAAAGCTCGGAAACGCGATCGCGTGGCTGTTCATCCCGCTCGGCTGGGGCAACTGGCAGGCAACCGTTGCCTCCGTTACGGGTCTTGTGGCCAAGGAGAATATCGTCGGCACGATGGGTGTCCTCTACGGCGGCGGTGAGTCGTCTGTCTGGGCGGCTTTGGCGGCGGCGTTCACAACGGCAAGCGGCCTGAGCTTCCTCATCTTTAACCTCCTCTGCGCGCCCTGCTTCGCCGCCATCGGCGCGATCAAGCGCGAGATGAACAACCGCAAGTGGACGTGGTTTGCCATCGGCTATGAGTGCGGCTTCGCCTACGTTGTGAGCTTTGTGGTCTACCAGCTCGGCAGCGCGTTCGCGGGCACGGGCAACATCATCGGCATCGTGCTCGCCGTTGCGGTCGTCATCGTGTTCGGCTGGCTGCTGTTCCGCCCGTACAAGGAGGCGACGAAGCTGACGGAAAACGTCAGGATTTCATAAGCGAAACGTCTTTTGGAAAGGAGCGATCGCATGGGTACTTTTATTGTGGCACTCTTTTTGCTTGGCGTCGTTGCAGCGATTGTCGGCTCTCTCGTTCGCAACAAAAAGCGCGGAAAATCCTCCTGCGGTTGCAGCGCCTGCTCCGGCTGCGCGATGAACGGCAAATGCCGGCGTTGAAACCGCAAATGGGAATGCGCCTGCGTATAAACGCTGAAACAAAACGACTGTAAAGCAACACCACTTTATGGAATTTTTGTCAGTTGGAGCGAAAAAAGCTCCGCCGCAATCTGCGGCGGAGCTTTTTGCTGTGTCGGTCAGCTTATGTGTAGAGATAGGCGTACCGGTCGCGGATGGCGAAGATCATCGCCTCCAGCTCCACGGGCAGGTCGGTTTCGCCCGTGAGCTCCACGTCGCGCACGAAGGTGCCGAGGCGTACGCGGATGCGGTCGTCATCCAGAAAGAGCACGCCGGAGTTGCTGCTCTCGTCCATATCCTCCGCGGTCTGGAAGAGGGTGAACTTGTCATGGCAGGGCTCGCTGGCATAGGGGCAGAACTGCGTGCAGTTGCCGCACTCGTTGCACATCTTATCCACGTGCAGGATCTGGTGCGAGCCATTGGCGAGCTTGATGACGACGTTGGCGCGGTTGGGGCAGGAGTCCACGCAGTTTTCGCAGATCACGCTGCACTGCAGGCAACGCTCGCCCTCGCAGTGTGCGTCCTGTGCCATGGCGAGAACGCCCTTTTTGGCGACGACCTCGCTGCGGGAGGGATAGGCCTCGTCGGGAATGCTGTAAACGTGCGGCTTGCCGACGACGACCTCGGCAAAACGCGCCGCGTCCATAATGCCCTCGACGATCGTGGCGGGGCCGCGATGCGCGTCGCCCGCGCAATACACGCCGGGGACGTTCGTCTCGAACGCGGGGCCTTTGCGGCCCATTTCAATGCCGTTGGCTGCCATGAGCGCGCTGTCCACCTGCTCGCCCACGGCGGAGATGACCAGATCGCAGGGAATCGAGAAAAACTCGCCGGAGGGCACGGGGCTGCGGCGGCCGCTCGCATCCGGCTCGCCGAGGACCATCTTCTCGCATTCGAGTATCCCGTCCGCCTGGCGGACCGGGGCAGCGAGTTCGACGAAGCTCACCCCCTCGTCGATGGCGAGCTGCAGCTCGTGCTCGTCGGCAGGCATATATTTTTTCGTGCGGCGGTAGACGATGGTGGCGTCTGCTCCCATGCGCTTGGCCACGCGCGCGGCGTCCATGGCGGTGTTGCCCGCGCCGATGACAACGACGCTGCCGGAAAGGAAGGGCTTTACCTGCGTCTTCATCTGCTTCATCCACTCGATCACGCCGGCAACGTTGCCCTCGATATCCAGCCTGCCGGCCTGCCACGCGCCGGTGGCCATGAGAATGTGGGTGTAGCCCTGCGCTTTGAGTTCCGAAACAGAGGGGGCGGGTGCGCCGCATTTCACCGCAACGCCGTACTTCTCCATCAGCGCGACGTCTTTGTCGATCGCCTCGTCGGAGATGCGGAAGGCGGGGATCACGTAGCGCGGTACGCCGCCGAGCTTTGCTTCACGCTCGAAGAGCGTGGTCTCCACGCCCGCGCGGCCGAGGAAGTACGCCGCGGCGATGCCCGTCGGACCGCCGCCGACGACGGCAGCCTTTTTGCCGGGCAGCTTCTCCGGTTTTTGGATCGAGGCCATCAGCGCGTTGTAGCCGTTCTTCGCGGCGAGGAGCTTGGTGTCGCGGATGTGGACGGACTCGTCGTAGAAGTTGCGCGAGCATTTGTTCTGACAGCGGTGGGCGCAGATCGTGCCGGTGATGAACGGCAGGGCGTTCTTTTCTGTAATCAGCTTGAGGGCGGGGGCGTAGAGCCCCTTGCGGCACAGCTCGATATATTCCGGAATATCCTGCCCGATGGGGCAGCCGCCCTTGCAGGGAGATACGAAGCAGTCGATCCAGGGCACGCGCGCCTCGCTCTTGCGCGAGGGCAGGGGCTTGATCGGCTTTCGGTGGTGGAAGTCGCTCTGCGCGGCGCGGGCCGTGTCCGCGATCGCGGCGCTGTCCGTGCCTGTAAAGGCGCGGTACGGCATGGACGCAACCTTTTCCACCATTTGGCGCAGGCGGTTGTAGCCGCCGGGCTTTAAGATCGTGGTGGCGACGGTGATCGGCCAGATGCCCGCGGCAAACAGACGGTCGCAGTTGAAATACTCCGCGCCGCCGGCAAAGGAGATGCGCAGCTTTCCGCCGAACTGCCGGGAGATGCGGCTGCACATTTCGATGGTCAGCGGGAAGAGGCTGCGGCCGGACATATACATCTCATTTCCTGGCAGCTCGCCGCGGGTGGTGTCCACGGGGAAAGTGTTGGAGAGCTTCAGGCCGAATTCCAAGCCGCAGCGGTCGGCGAGAGCTTGCAGCCGACCGAACATCGGCACGGCGTCTTCCCATTGCAGATCCTCGTTGAAGTGATGCTCGTCAAAGACGACGTAGTCGTAGCCCATGCGATCCAGAATGGAGCGCGCGGTCCGGTAGCCGAGGATGGTCGGGTTGCATTTGACGAAGGTGTGCAGGCGCTTTTTCGTGAGCAGATACGATGCGATGCGTTCGATCTCGTCCGGGGGACAGCCGTGCAGCGTGGACACGGTAACGCTGCGGGAGACGTGGGGGGAGATCGCGTCGATATAAGCGCCCTCGGCGGGAAAGAGCTCGGTCAAAACGCGCTTGCATTCGATGAACTGCGGCGTGTTCGACGCATCCATCATGTTGTCAATATAGGTGTTGACCTTCTCGCCCTTGATGCCCTCCAGATCGTAGCCCACGGACATATTGAACACGAAGCCGTCCGGATCGCCGAAGCCGTAGACCTTACTGAGCACTTTCAGCGCGCACCAGGCCTTGATATACTCATCCTGTGCCTGCGGTACGGTCAGCTCGGTGGACCACTCCTGGTTATAGCCCTCGTCCATAGCGAGGATGCACGGGCGCGGCACGCAGGCGGCCAGCTCTTTGCCGTCCATCTTCTGCACGGTCTTGACCTCAAAAAAGCGCGCGCCGGCAAAGTAGGCGGCGATGATGTTCTGCGCGAGCTGGCTGTTGGGGCCCGCAGCGGGGCCAAAGGGGGTTTCGATCTTCTCGCCGAAGATGGGCAGCGTCTTGCCGGAGGCGCGATACGCCTTGTGTACGCCGAAGATGGTACCGTCGGCGGCATATTCCTGCACGATCCAGCGCATCAGCGACCGGAAGGGGATGGGGTACATTTTCTCGGACATGATGTGGGACCTCCTTCAAAAAAGTGAAGTCTATTTTAGTGCTTGCAATGAACTTGATTTGCCTTGGCAAATCGAATGCCATAATTCGAGGTTGTCGCGTAGGCGGCGAGCGAAATGGCATCACTGCGAATGAAATCTTGTCAGTACTGACAGTGGTTTAATTCGCCCCAGAGCTTCTTGGCGGCCTCCAGGATATGCGCGTTGACGGCCTCCTCGTCGATATCCACGAGCTCACGGTCCTTCATCAGAAGCCTGCCGTTGGCAATCGTGGTCTGACACTGGCGGCCGGTCATGCCGAAGATCATGTGTCCGTCGATATTCGCGTCGGAGAAGGGGGTGAAGGGCTTGTAGTCCATCACGATGATGTCCGCCGCCGCGCCGGGACGCAGCACGCCGAGCAGATCGGGGAAGTACTTCGCGCCGATTTTGGCGTTGTTCTGAAAGAGCATATCCGTTACCTCACACCAGCCGACGTTGGGAAGGCACGCGTTGGAGCGCTGGGAGCAGAGAGCGACCTTGAGGGATTCCAGCATATCGTTCGTATAGGCGTCGGTGCCCATACCCAGCAGAATACCGGCCCTGTAAAGGGGAAGTACCGGACAGATTCCCACGGCGTTGCCCATGTTGGATTCCGGGTTGTTGACGACCATCGTGTTGGTGTTTTTGATCAGTTCGATTTCCGCGCTGTTGACGTGGATGCAATGGCCGAGGATGGTTTTGGGGCCGAGGATGCCGTGGTCCTGCAGGCGCTGCACGGGGCGGCGGCCGTAGTTCTGCAGGCTGTCGTACACGTCGTTCATACCCTCGGAGACGTGGATGTGATAACCTGTGCGGCCGTTGTTGGCCGCGGCCATGCGGTCAAAGGTCTTGTCTGAGATGGTGAACAGTGCGTGGCCGCCGAACATCGCCGCGAGCATGGGGTCGTTTCGCTGCTGGCACTCGGTGATCCAGTCGGCGTTTTCCGCGATTGCCTGCAGGCACTTCTCCTCACCGTCGCGGTCGCTGACCTCGTAGCACAGGCAAGAGCGGATGCCGAAGGCCTTGGCGCTTTCGGCAATGGTGTGCAGCGAGCCGGGGATCTCACCGTAGGAGGCGTGGTGGTCAAAGATCGTCGTTACGCCCTGCTTGATGCAGTCGAGATACAGCGCGTCGGCGCTGGCCTTCGTGCCGTCCCGATACAGGTGGCGGTCGATGGCCCACCACGTCCCGTCCAGCACCTCGTAAAAGTTCGTGGGGTTGTTGCCCTTGATCGACAGGCCGCGGGCGAGAGCGGAGTAGATGTGCGTGTGGGCATTGATGAAGGCCGGCATGATCACGCCGCCGTTGGCGTCGATGATTTCCGCATCGGGATACGCTGCACGCAGGACGCTCTCCTCTCCGACGGCGACGATGCGCGTGCCCTCGTAGGCGACGGCGCCGTGCTCGTAATAGCCGCGTGCGGTCTTGTCCCGGGTGATCAGCCTTCCGTTGGTAACAAGCTTCATGGGGAATACCTCCTGTTTCTGATTCACGTTTGTCCTGGGGAAAACAAAAAGTGCCCCGGATCGGTCTGGATCCAAAACACTCCGCACGGCGCAAGAGTGATAGTTTCAGCCCGTGCGCGGAGCACTTCGTTACAGCTATCAATCTTCATTTGTGAATACAGTTTAACGGAAAAGTAATAAAAATGCAATCGCTGCGGGAACTTTTTTTGCGCTTCCGCGCCATTTTCGGCAGAGAAAATAAGAGGGAAAAACTGTGCAGAATAGACAAGAACCCCGCGGTGGCCGTGTAAGCCCCGTTATAACCTGCACCATAAGGACAGGTGGGTCGCCTCCGTCCGGCATTACTGCTTCCAACGTCCAACCGCAAAAGGCGGTCGGGAGGCCTGCAAACCGCCATCCGATCCGGCGTCCCGTATAACGAAATGTGGGTTAAAAAAAGGCTTATCACGAACCCCGCAGGGTATCTTTTACGATAGCGCATCGCGCGGGCGATGTCCGTCGAAACGGGAGGCGGCGGATCAGTCCTCCTCGCCCTCCAGAATCTGTTCCATAAACAGGTCGTACACGGCGTCAAGCTCCTGTTCGTCGTCCACGGTAACGAGAAATTCCTCGCCGTTTTCCGTCTCTGCGCGCAGGATCACAAGGCCGTACTCCTCCTCGTCTTCGTCGGCGTCCTCTTCCACCACGGGGAAGAAGGCGGAATAGGTTTTGCCCTTGTATTCCAGGGCGTCGACGTATTCCAGCTCGATCTCCTTGCCGTCGTCATCGGTCAGGGTAATGAAATTGGGGCCGTATTCTTCACGCATGGGATACCTCCAGATTGTTTGGTAAACGCAGTATAGCGCAGACTTGATAAAAATGCAAGGACAGTGGAATGCAAAAATGCGGAAAAATCAAACAAATCGTCATGATAAGGCGAACGAATCGCCTGGAAATAACGGCGTTTCTAATTTATTGCGGGAGAAGGAGAAGTTTTTTCTCCTTGACAGGCGTGATACAATTATATTTGTATGATTGCGAGGAACGTCATGCAGCGCGCCTGGAGCGAAACGCCGCGGCGCGTCTGCTGGGATAGGATTGCGCAAGTTTGCGCGGCAACGGACAAGGGAGGTGTTGCTGATGGAAGAAAACCGCACGGCAGGACAGCGGACGCAACGGAGAAAGCGCCGCAGCGGGATCGCTTCGTTTTTTAAGGTGGTCGGGACGCTGCTGGTGATCGGCGTGTGCACGGCCTTGATTTTCTTCGGCATTTTTATGACTTACGTACATACTACGCTTGAGCCGGAGCTGGACGTGGACGCCTCGGCCTATACGCTCAAGCAGAGCTCGATTCTGTACTATCAGGACAAGAATACCGGCGAGTGGGTGGAGATGGAAAAGCTTCACGGCTCGGAAAACCGCACACTGGTGGAGTTTGCCGATATCCCGGACTACGTCTGGAAGGCGCTGGTGTCGATCGAGGACGAGCGCTTTTTCGAGCATCACGGCGTGGACTGGAAGAGCACGGCGAAATCCGTGTTTGATATGCTGCGCGGTGCGGACAGCACGCGCGGCGCTTCGACGCTGACGCAGCAGGTGATCAAAAATCTGACCGGCGAGAACGAGGTTACGATCCGCCGCAAGGTGCTCGAGATCTTCCGCGCGCTGCGCTTTGCCGAGAACTATTCCCGCGAGGAAATCTTGGAGATGTACCTCAATATCGTCTATTTTGGCCGCGGGGCCTACGGCATCGACGCCGCGGCGGAGACCTACTTCGGCAAGGAGATGAGCGAGCTGACCGTGGCCGAGGCCGCGGATATCGTGGGCATTACGCAGAACCCCTGGCAGAACGATCCCAAGCTGCACCCGCAGCATAATCACGACCGCCAGCAGACCGTGCTTTACAAGATGCACGAGTTAGGCTATCTGGATGATGCGGCCTACGAGGCGGCGAAGAACGAAAAGCTGGTGTTCGTCTGGGACGACGACTATGTTGCAACGGAGGATACGGAAACCGCGCAAAGCTCCACTGACAGCTATTATTCCTACTTTGTCGAGCAGGTATTCAATGACGTGGTCAACGACCTGATGGAGGAAAAGGGTTACAGCAAGGCAACGGCGAAGGATATGCTCTACACCGGCGGTTACCATATCTACTGTACGGTCGACCCCGATATTCAAAGGATCATTGAGGAGGTCTACGGCGACCGCGGCAATTTGAATTACACCTCCGCCAACGGCGAGCAGCTTCAGTCCGGTATGACCATCGTCGATAACGCCACCGGCAACGTGGTGGCGATCGCGGGCCGCGTGGGCGAGCGGGGCGGCGCGTTCGAGTGGAGCTATGCCTCCAATCCGCGGCCCTGCGGTTCGGCAGTCAAGCCGCTGTCGGTCTATGCGCCCGCGCTGGATTCCGGCGCAATTACCGCCGCCAGCGTGTTGGACGACTATCCCGTGATGGAGCGCAACGGCAAGCCCTGGCCGGTGAACGCTTACGAGAGCTACTACGGTCTCGTTACGCTGACCGATGCGCTGCGCAATTCCTCCAACCCCTGCGCGGTACGCGCGCTGGAGAAGCTGACACTTGCCGCGTCCTACGCGTTTATGACCGAGAAGCTGGGATTCACCACTCTGGTGCATTCCGATCTGGATTACGGCCCGCTGGGGATGGGCGGTATGACCTACGGCGTAACGACCGTGGAGATGGCGGCGGCGTATGCCACCTTTGCCAACAACGGCGTCTACACGCGCCCGCGCACCTATACGCAGGTGCTCGACAGCGCGGACAACGTTGTGCTGGATAACACGACGCAGTCCTGGGTTGCGCTCAAGGAAAGCACGGTCTATACGATCAACGAGCTTTTAAAGAGCGTCGTGCGCAACGGTACGGGTACGATGGCGGCGTTCCAGGGCATGACCATCGCCGGTAAGACCGGTACCACCAGCAACGGAAACGACCGCTATTTCTGCGGCTATACGCCGTATTATACCGGTGCGGTGTGGGTCGGCTACGATACGCCCACGCGCATCTCTGTCGGCGGCAATCCCGCCGCGACGCTTTGGAACAAGGTCATGAGCCGAGTGCACGCCAACCTGCCCAATGCGGACTTCCCGACCACCTCGGAGGGGATGATCCAGGTAACGACCTGCGCGCAGACGGGGCTTCTGGCGGGCAGCGGCTGCCCGACGCAGCGCGTGATGGTCCCACGGGGGAGTGCGCCTACGCTGACCTGCGACGGGCATATCCCGGTCAACGTGTGCAAAGAGAGCGGACTGATCGTTTCGGAATTCTGCCCGGCAGAGAGCGTTACCAGCGTAACGATGCTGGATTTCAACGCGCATAACGTTGCCCAGGGCTTCGGCTACCGCCGCAGCATCATTATGAGAGGCATGACCGAATCGGAGCTGGCGACCTATGAGGCGCAGCTGGAGGCGGGGCAGATCAGCTCCATTCCCAGCGGCAACCCGATCAAGGCGAAAGACAGCGGCAGCCTGTATCAGGACATGCTTGCCTGCGGTACCTGCACCGTGCATACGGAGCCGGTTATTCCGGAACTTCCCGATCCTCCGTGGGAGGAAGAGCCTGGCGAAGCGGGCGAGACGGGCCAGACCGTCGACGGTGAGGAAAGCCATCCGGGCGACGGAGGATTTCTGGATTGGCTGATCAACGGTATCGGAGGCAATGACGACGACGGCAATTGATCCGGCCGAAAAACACGATCGGCGGCGGACGCGGCAGCGTCCGCCGCTTTTTTGCGCGCATCCGGCGGGCGGGATTGTCCTTGCATTGCCCGGCGCGCTTTGCTATACTGTAAGCGTAATACGAATGAAAGGATCACAATGCCGTGAAAAAGATGCTGGACGAAATGCTTGCGGCGCTGGCGCGCGGTGAGCGCGCGGTGCTTTGCAGCGTGCTGCATACCGCCGGTTCCGCACCGCGCGGCGCCGGTGCGCGGATGGCCGTTTTGGAAGACGGGACGGTGCTTGGCACCGTAGGCGGTGGGCCGATGGAGCGGGAGGCGGTGCAGTTTGCCCGCGCAGCGTTTGTCCGCGGCAGCGGGGCGATCCGCACCTATGCGCTTGCGCCCGACCAAGCGGGCAACGTCGGGGCGATCTGCGGCGGACGGGTTACGGTGTATTTCCAGATGCTTACGCAGGATGATGCGCCCGTTTTACGGCGCTGGCGCAGCGTGCTGGACGGGGATGAGAACGCCTGGCTGGTGCTTTTGCTGGATGGGGACGACGTGCGCAGCTTCTCCATCCGCACGCAGGGCGAGCAGGGGACGCAGGACGAAGCGCGCTTTTCCGCCCGCGCCTGCTTCCGGGATGACGTCTATATCGAGCCGATCGTGCGCAGGGGCCGCGTATACCTTTTCGGAGGGGGACACGTGGGGCGTGCGCTGGTGCCGCTGTTGGCGAGCGTCAGCTTTCGCGTTACCGTGTTCGATCATCGCGCCGAGGTTGCAAAGGCGGAAAACTTCCCTGCGGCGGAGCAGGTGGTTTACGGGGACTTTGCCGATATTTTCGCCCGTGTTTCCCTCTCGCCGGAGGATTACGCCGTCGTTATGACGCCGGGGCATGAAGGGGATTTTGCGATTCTTGCGCAGGTTTTGACCACGCAGGCGACTTATATCGGCTGCATCGGCAGCCGGAACAAGGCCGCCAGGACGAAGCAGCGCCTGGCGGAGGCGGGTTTTTCCCAGACGGATATCGCGCGGATTCACTCTCCGATCGGCTTGCCGATCGGCGCGGAAACGCCGGAGGAGATCGCCGTGAGCATTACCGCCGAGATGATCGAGCATCGCGCGCAGCATCAGTGAGGAAGCTATGATTTATTTTGACAATGCGGCCACTACGCTGCAAAAGCCCGATTGCGTCGTGCGCGCGGTCAGTGAAGCGCTTTGCTCCCTGGGCAACAGTGCGCGCGCCGCGCACGGCGGCGCGCTGGCTGCTTCCCGCACGGTGTTTGCCGCGCGCGAGGCGATCGCGGCGCTGCTGGGCTGTCCGCGCGCAGATCACGTGGTCTTTACGCAAAACGCCACTGAGGCGCTCAATATCGCTCTGCTTGGCCTCTTTTCACCGGGGGACCATGTGATTTCCACGGATTTGGAACATAATTCCGTCCTTCGTCCCCTCTATGCGCTGCAGCGTTGCGGCGTGGCGGTGGATTTTGTATCTGCAGATAAAAAGGGGAACGTGGACTATGCGGATTTTGAAGCGCTGCTGCGTCCGGAAACGCGCGCCGTGGTCTGCACGCACGCCTCCAATTTGACGGGCAACGCGCTGGATCTGCATCGCTTGGGGGAATTGACCCGCGCAAAGGATATTTTACTGGTGGTGGACGCCTCGCAGACGGCGGGCGCGCTGCCGATCCATATGACGGAGCTGGGCGTCGACGTGCTGTGCTTTACCGGACATAAGAGCCTGCTGGGTCCGCAGGGCACGGGCGGGTTGTGCATCCGCCCCGGCGTAGAGATCCGACCGCTCAAAACGGGTGGAACGGGCGTGCAATCCCACTTGCCGTACCAGCCAGAGCAGTACCCCACACGGCTGGAGGCGGGTACGCTCAACGCCCACGGTATCGCTGGACTGCTCGCTTCGGTGCAATGGATCCGGGAGCAGGGCGTGGAGCAGATCCACGCGCGGGAAATTGCGCTTGCCCGCCGCTTTTACGCGGCGGTATCCGCAATAGACGGCCTGACGGTCTACGGCGACTGGACGAACGATGCGCGCGCGCCGATCGTAACGCTGAATCTGCGGGATACGCCGTCGTCGGAGCTGGCGGATGCGCTGTTCGAGGACTATGGCGTCGCCACGCGCAGCGGCGCACACTGCGCGCCGCGGATGCACCGCGCGCTGGGGACGACGGAGCAGGGTGCCGTGCGCTTTAGCTTCGGCTATTTCAATAACGGCGACGAGGTGGACGCAGCCGTCGCCGCGCTGCGGGAGTTGAGCAGAGAATGAGGCAGAGACAAAGACGCGCCGTCGTAACCTTCCACACCACGGCGGAGGCGATGGCGACGGAAAAACTGTGTAAAGCGAAAGACCTTGCGGGCAAGTTGATTTCAGCGCCGCGAAGCCTTTCGGCAGATTGTGGCATCGCATGGAGCGCCCCGGTGGAGCTGCGCGAGGCGCTGGTGCGCGCGCTGGAGGAAGCGCAGATCGAGTTCGACGGGCTTTACGAGCTGACGCTGTAAGGAGGGCCTATGCAGATTACACCGCTATTGCAGATCGGGCGCGGCGTAACCGCGCTGCTTGGCAGCGGCGGCAAAACCACCCTGATGGAAACGATGGCGCGGGAGTTGGGACGCCGTGGCCGCGTGATTATCGGTACGACGACGAGAATTCTGCCGCCGGGGGAGTTCCCGGTGCTGCTTGATCCGACGGAGGAAGAGGTTTGCCGCGCGCTGGCTGCGCAGCGCGTCGTCTGTGTGGCAAGCGGCGCAGCGCAGGGCAAGCTGGCCGCGCCGCCACTGGCCTTTGCGCGCCTCGCCGTGCTGTCGGACTACGTGCTCGTCGAGGCGGATGGCGCGCACGGCCTGCCGCTCAAGGCGCATGCGGAGCATGAGCCGGTCGTCCCCGAAGGGACGCAGCGCACCGTGCTGGTGCTGGGGGCGGACGGCTTTGGCAGGCCGATTTCCGAGGTTTGCCATCGAAGCGAGCGGTATGCGAGCCTTGCCGGCGTGTCGCCGGAGGAAACCGTTACGCCACGCCTTGCCGCGCAGGTCATCCGCGCGGAGGGCTGGGGCGATCGGGTGTTTGTCAATCAGGTGGAGTCGCAGGAGGCTTACCGCTTTGCCGAGCAGCTCGCGTGCGAGCTGACGATTCCGGTGGTGGCGGGCAGCCTGCACAAGGGGGTATACGTATGCTTGTTCTGATTCGCGGCGCGGGCGATCTTGCCAGCGGTATCGCGCTGCGGCTGCACCGCAGCGGTTTTGACGTGGTGATGACGGAAATCGCGCATCCTACCGCCGTGCGCCGCACGGTCGCCTTTTGTGAGGCGATCGTGCAGGGCGAGCAAACGGTGGAGGACGTAACGGCAGTGCGGGCGGATTGCTGGGAGGAAGCACTGTTGTATCTGGAGCAGGGGCTGATTCCCGTGCTTATCGACCCGGACTGCGCGAGCCGTACTCAGTTGCAGCCAGCCGTGCTGGTGGATGCGATCCTTGCCAAGCGCAACCTCGGCACGTGCATGAGCGACGCGCCCGTCGTCATCGGCGTTGGGCCCGGCTTTACGGCGGGGCAGGACTGCCACGCTGTGGTGGAGACGATGCGCGGACACACGTTGGGGCGCGTCTACTATGCCGGCAGCGCCCTGCCCGATACCGCAATTCCCGGATTGGTCGGGGGCTTTGCGGGGGAGCGCGTGCTGCGCGCGGACGCAAACGGCGCGTTCCATTCCGTCAAGAAGATCGGGGATACGGTGCGTGCCGGGGACGTTGCCGGCTACGTTGCCGGCGTGCCGGTGCTGTGCCAGATCGACGGCGTGCTGCGCGGGCTGGTCGCAGACGGAGTGCAGCTCACGAAGGGTATGAAATCCGGCGACGTGGACCCGCGCGGACAGGCGGAGAACTGCTATACCTGCTCCGATAAGGCGCTGGCGATCGGCGGCGGCGTGCTGGAGGCGATTCTGCATTTTCAGCGGGGGGAGGCGTGATAGATGGAAAACGAGGTAAAGCTGACGAAGCTGGCAAGCTGCGCCGGCTGCGGCGCAAAGGTTGGCGCGGGCGTGCTGGCTCAACTGCTTGACGGGATCCGGGTGCGCACCGATCCGAATCTGCTGGTGGGCTTTGACAAGAGCGACGACGCGAGCGTCTACCGGATTTCGGACGAACTGGCGCTGGTGCAGACGGTGGACTTTTTTCCGCCGATTGTCGACGATCCCTACGTTTTCGGTGCGATCGCCGCAACCAACGCGCTCTCCGACGTGTACGCCATGGGCGGCGAGCCGAAGCTGGCGCTTAACGTCATGGCGATCCCTGCCGATATGCCCAAGGAGGTCGTGCACGAGATGCTGCGCGGCGGCTATGACAAGGCGTATGAGGCCGGCGCGATCATCACCGGCGGGCACAGCATTCTCGACCCCGAGCCGAAATACGGCCTTGCCGTAACGGGCTTCGTCCATCCCGACCGCGTGCTGACCAACAGCGGCGCCGTGCCCGGAGACGTGCTGTTTCTTACGAAGCCGCTGGGTATCGGGATTCTGACCACCGCCGCCAAGGCGGAGCTTACCACGCCAGCGGGCATGACGCTGGCGCAGAAGCTGATGCTGACGCTCAATCGCGGCGCGCGCGATGTGATGGTGAATTACCGTGTGCATGCCTGCACGGACGTAACGGGCTTCGGCCTTCTGGGACACTGCACGGAGATGGCGCAGGGCAGCGGCGTGGAGATTCATCTGGACGTGAACGCAATCGACTTGATCCCGGAGGCTCTGGAATTTGCGCGTATGGGCGTGCTGCCTGAGGGGATGTACCGCAACCGCACCTTTGCCGAGCCGCACGTGGATGCGGGGGAGGCGGCGCTTGCCGTGCAGGATATGCTCTACGATCCACAGACCTCCGGCGGACTGCTGATCGCGGTGGACCCGCAGGACGCGGACGAGTTGTTCGAAGAGCTCAGGGACGCCGTGCCCTCCGCCCAGCGTATCGGCACGGCGGAGGAGTACCGCGGCGGCAAGCGCATTTTTTTGCATCAATAATACTTTTTTCTATGACGCGCAGCGGAGAACTTTCCGCTGCGTGTTGACTTTATCTGCGTGATATTTTATAATGAATAACGCAATAGAGAAAGGAGAGAGAAAACCCTATGACCAAGAAAATCAACCCCATGGTGATCGCGACCGGCGTTGCGGTGGGACTTGCCGCGCTTGCGCTGACGGCTCTCGGGAACCCTGCCAACATGGGGTTTTGTATCGCCTGTTTCCTGCGCGACATTGCCGGCGCCACCAGGCTGCATACCGCCGCTGCGGTGCAGTACGTTCGCCCGGAGATCGTCGGTATCGTGCTCGGCTCGACGGTCATGTCCCTTGCCGGACACGAGTTTCGAGCCCGTGCCGGATCATCGCCTGCCACGCGCTTTATTCTGGGCGCTTTTGTGATGATCGGCGCGCTGGTGTTCCTCGGCTGTCCGCTGCGCATGGTCATCCGCATGGGCGGCGGCGATCTCAACGCCTTCGTCGGTCTGGCCGGCTTTTTCATCGGCATTCTGATCGGCATTTTCTTCTTAAAGCGCGGCTTCTCCCTCAAGCGCAGCTATGAGGTCGCCAAAAGCGAGGGCTTCGTCCTGCCCGGCGCGATGGCGGTGCTCCTGCTGCTCGTGCTGACGCTGCCGGCGCTCTTTGCGTTTTCCGAAGAGGGGCCCGGCTCCAAGCATGCGCCGGCGCTTGCCGCGTTCGGGATCGCGCTGATCGTCGGCGCGCTGGCGCAGAAGTCCCGCCTGTGCATGGTCGGCGGTATGCGCGACGCGGTGATGTTCCGTGATTTCAACCTTCTGTCCGGCTTTGCTGCGATTTTTGCCACGGTGCTGCTGGGCAATATCGTGCTGGGCTGGTTCAACGGCTTTTCCACCTACCTTCAGCCCATTGCCCACGCGAGCCAGCTTTGGAACCTGCTGGGCATGGTGCTCGTCGGCTGGGGCAGCGTGCTGCTGGGCGGCTGCCCGCTGCGACAGCTCATTCTCGCCGGCGAGGGCAACGGCGACGCCGCCGTAACCGTGCTGGGCATGGTCGTCGGCGCAGCGTTTGCGCACAATTTCAAGCTCGCCGGCGCAGCCGCCAGCCTGAAGGACGGCGTGTACGCGGCCGGCGGTGTAGCAACGACCGGCAAGGTTGCCGTGCTGCTCGGCTTTGCCGTGCTGCTGGTGATTTCACTGCTCAATTCGACCCGTAAGGAGGCTGCATGATATGATCGACGCCAGAGGACTCAGTTGTCCCATGCCGGTTGTCATGGTGCAAAAGGAAGTGCAGAAAAACGCGCCGCAGGAGCTTACCGTGCGGGTGGACAGCATGGTCTGCGTGGAAAACATCACGCGCTACGCTCACCTGCAGGGCTATGAAGTGCAATATACGCAGGACGGCGGCGATTTTGTGCTGACGCTGCACAAGTAAGCGATCGTACACAGACGCCCGGTACCTCCGCGCCCGCGTGGGCGCGGAGGTATTTTTCTTCGCGGCGGGGCATAAGCTGACGTGGAAAAAGCGCTTCGGAAGGAGGACTTGCCATGGTCAGAGGAAAGAGAGTGCGCCGTGCGGCGCATCCGCCGCGCCGACCTGTCAGGGAAGCGGGAAGAACCGGCGCTGCGGCGTGGACGCTGCTGCGCGGTGTGATTTGCAGCGGGATTTTCGTGCTGCTCGTTGTGCTCAAGCTGGTCGTACCCGGCAACCTTGCCGCGCTGCGAGGCACGGTGGGGCAGTGGCTGGTGCGCGACGCGGACTTTATCGCCGCATTTTCCGCGGTGGGCCGCGCCGTGAGCGGCGAGGGCGGGGTGGCGGAAGCGCTCGGCGAGGCGTATCTGGCGGTGCTGGGCGGGCAGCCGGAGGCACAGGAGGCAGCGGGGGCACCGAAGGACGTCCCGGTGCAGGATCAGGAAGCGTCCGATGCGGAGCTGACGGCACAGACGCAAACGGCGCAAACGCCGGATACGGAAGACCGGACGCCCGCACAGGAGCTTCCGGCCCACACTTCGACGCAGCGGCGCGCGCTGAGCTTTTCCTACACGACGCCCCTCAACGGAGAGGTAACATCCCCCTTCGGCTGGCGCGAGCATCCCGTTACCGGGGTGGAAGCGTTTCATTATGGAATAGATATCGGTGCAGAGGAGGGCGCAGCGATTGTCTGCTTTGCAGACGGGACCGTCGGCGCCGTGGGAGAGAGCACGGAACTGGGCAAGTACCTTACGGTGAACCACGCGGACGGTTATTCCACGCTCTATGCTCATTGCAGTGCGGTTTCAGTCGCCGCCGGCAACAGCGTTGCGCAGGGGCAAAAAATCGCTGCCGTGGGGCAGACGGGAAACGCAACCGGGCCGCACCTGCATTTTGAGGTGCATGACGGGGAGGTGTTCGTCGATCCGGCGTATTATCTTGGCGCATAAGGGGACTTTGCGCGTTACGCCGGGCTGCCTCGCGGTGCTGGCGGGCGCGTGCCTCGTTACGCCGTGGGAGGTGCTGGCCGCAATTCTGATCGCGGCGGCGCTGCACGAGCTGGGGCATATCGCTGCGCTGCGCCGTTTCGGCGTGGCGATCGACGGCGTAGTGTTCAGTGCGTGGGGCGCGCAGATCTATGCGCGTGAGATGCGCCGCCTCTCCTACGGGCAGGAGCTGCTTGTAACCCTTGCCGGGCCGGCGGTCAACCTGCTGCTTTCCCCGCTCACTGCGGCGCTCAGCCTGCGTCTGGGCTGGCAGGACGGACTGATTCTTGCCGGCGCGCACGCGATTCTCGGCGCCTTTAATCTTCTGCCGATTCTGCCGCTGGACGGCGGGCAGGCGATCTACCTTGCCGTGGCGTGGCGCTTCGGCCCGCTCTGGGCGGACGCGGTAACGGCGATAACCGGGCTGGTGTGCGCCTTGACGCTGCTGTTCCTAAGCGCGGGACTGGTCATCCGCGGCGGCGGGATCTTTTTTCTGCTCGCCTCGCTGGAGCTGCTGCGCGGCGCGCTGGCGCAACTGGCTCTTGCGCAAAACGCCGTGAAGGTATAGAATACAAAAGAATGCAACGACACGGAAGAGGAGACTGGCTGTGGACAAACGATTGGAACGCATTTTGCCCCGCGTGCAAAAGCCCGCGCGCTATGTCGGTGGCGAATTCAACGCGGTGATGAAGGATAAGACGCAGGTGGATACCCGCGTTGCCTTTTGCTTCCCCGATACTTACGAGATCGGCATGTCCAATCTGGGGATGCGAATCTTATACGGTGTGATGAACCGTATGGACGGCGTGTGGTGTGAGCGCTGCTTTGCGCCCTGGGGCGATATGGAGGAGGAGATGCGCCGGGCCGGTATTCCCCTCTACGCGCTGGAATCCTTCGACCCGCTCAGCGTGTTTGACATCGTGGCCTTTTCCGTGGGATACGAGATGGCGTTTCCTGCCATTTTGAATATGCTCGACCTTGCCGGTATCCCCCTGCATACGGCTGAGCGCGAAGCGCTCACGCCCCTTGTCATCGCCGGCGGCACGGCAATGTACAACTGCGAGCCGATTGCGGAATTCATCGACTTGGCGCTGCTCGGCGAGGGGGAGGACCAACTGCCGGAACTGATTGACCTCTACCGTCAGGCGCGGCGGGAGGGTTGGAGCAAGCACGCCTTTCTCTGTAAAGCGGCCAAACTTGACGGTGTTTACGTGCCAAGCCTTTATCAAGTGGATTATAACGAAGACGGCACGGTCAAGTCCATCGTTGCGACGGACGGTGCGCCCGAGAAGGTTACCAAGCGCATCGTGCAGAATATGGACGAGGCGTATTACCCTGTCCAAACCATCGTGCCCTCGACCGAGATTGTGCAGGACCGCATCACGCTGGAGCTGTTCCGCGGCTGCATCCGCGGCTGCCGCTTCTGCCAGGCGGGATACGTTTATCGCCCCGTGCGCAACCGTTCGGAAAAACTTCTCGCGCGCTATGCGCGCGCGGCGGTGGAGGATTCCGGCTACCAGGAGATGACGCTCTCCTCGCTTTCGACTTCGGACTTCCCACCGCTGGTGGAGCTGTGCGATGATTTAGAGGAGTATTGCGCGCAAAAACACCTGAACCTTTCGCTTCCCTCCCTGCGGGCAGACAACTTCTCCATGGCGCTGATGGAGCGGCTGCAAAAGGGCAGAAAGACGGGCCTCACCTTCGCGCCGGAGGCCGGCACACAGCGCCTGCGCGACGCGATCAACAAAAACGTTACGGAAGAGGATCTGTTGGAATCCTGCCGCCGCGCCTTTGCCGGAGGATACAACGCGGTCAAGCTGTATTTCATGCTCGGTCTTCCCACCGAGACGGACGAGGACGTGCTGGGCATTGCGGACGTGGCGGCACACGTGATGCACGCCTGGCGCGAGAGCGCGAGCAACAAAAACCGCGGCGTGCGCATCACGGTGTCCACCTCGTGGTTCGTACCCAAGCCGCACACGGCATTCCAGTGGGAGCCGCAGATTTCCATCGAGGAATACGAGCGCCGCGTCAAGCTTCTGCGCGAGGCAATGACCACCAAGACCGTAACCTACAACTGGCACGCCGCGCCCACGAGCTTTATGGAGGCGGTGATTTCCCGCGGCGACCGGAGACTGTGCAAAGTGTTGGAGACAGCCTTCCGTAAAGGCGCCAAGCTTGACGCGTGGGAGGAGTATTTCTCTCTGGAACGCTGGATGGAATCGTTTGCCGAGTGCGGAATCGACCCGCATTTTTACGCCAACCGTATGCGCGCGAAGGACGAAATCATGCCCTGGAGCGTGATCTCCAGCGGCGTGGACGAGCGCTATCTCTGGCGCGAGCGCGAGCGCGCGTATGCGGGCGTTACCACGCCGGACTGCCGCACGCACTGCAACGGCTGTGGCGCAAATGCGCTGATCGGGAGGGCTTGCGATGGCTAAGCTGAGATTGCTGTTTATCAAGGAGGCGCAGGCGTCCTACATCTCGCATCTGGATCTGATGCGCACGTTTCAGCGCGTGTTTCCGCGCGGCGGACTGGAGCTGCGCCATTCCAACGGCTTCCATCCGCATCCGCTGATCTCCATTGTGCTGCCGCTGCCCGTGGGGCAGAGCAGCGAATGTGAGCTGATGGATTTTGAGGTGGAGCAGGACGCGGTCGGCGTGGGGATTGCGGAGATGCTCAACGCGGGGCTGCCCGCAGGACTGCACGTGCGGGAATGCTACGCCGTGGAGCGTCCGGCGCGGGAGCTTGCCTATCTGCGCGCGACGGTGGAGCTGGACTATGACCGCGGCGTGCCTGCCGACGCGGCGGACAAGCTGCAGGCGCTGTTTTCCCGGGACGAGGTGCTGGTTGAAAAGCGCACAAAGCACAAGGAGCTGGCGCAGATCAACGTCGTCCCGCTGATCCGCTCCTTGGAGATCACGCAAGGGGAAAACCTGCTGCGCATCGAAACGGTGGTCTGCGCGCAAAACCCGGGACTCAACCCGGCGCTGCTTGCGCAGGCAGTGGAACGGAGCGATCCGGAGCTGGCGCCGGACTTTGCGCGCGTGCGCCGTCGGGAGCTGTATGACGCGCAGATGGAGGTTTTCCGCTGAAAGCAGGTAAAAAAGTTTGCAAAAAGCGAAAAAAATGCTTGCAATTCACAAGCGCTTGTGCTATCCTGATAACGCTTTTGTGAAAAAGGCGAATTTTGGATCAGAAAGAGGTGAACAAGAGCAATGAAGGAAGGAATCCATCCCAATTATCAGCAGACTACTATTAAATGCGCCTGCGGTAATGTGATTGAGACAGGTTCTACCAAGCAGGATATCAAGGTAGAAGTGTGCTCGAAGTGTCACCCCTTCTTCACGGGCAAGCAGAAGCTGGTCGATACCGGCGGCCGCGTTGCCAAGTTCAACAAGAAGTTCGGTCTCAACTGAAATCACGCAGAGCGCTCCGCGAAAGCGGGGCGCTCTTTTTTTGCCGCTTTGCCTGTATGCTGCCGGTGGAAAGCTGCCGCGCGCGTTCTGCGTGTCGGCGGGCAAAAGGAGGCAAGGATACACAAAAAATTTACAATGAATATTTGCTGAATAACTTGTATATTCGTGTGCGATCGTTTATAATATCCGCAGCGAAACAGCGGCGCAGTATCCTAGTCAGATCTGCCGTCTCCTAAGAAGGGCCTAAAAATCCTTTAAAGGGCACAACTGTGAAACCTTTGGTGCCTGCTTCTTACGCCCAGTTTGGGGTGGGTGCTGAAGGGAGGCAAAAGCTACTGCTGAGCCTGCGGATCCCGGGCGGCCCCTAATGGCATGGGGGACACGACCCTGTTTCTGTGGAGACCTGCTTGCGTGCCGGGCGTACTCCCGCGAGGGTAAGCGACTTTGGTACGGAGCGGGCTATGAACCTGTATTGCGGTGCTAAGCGGCAACTCCGCCGTGAACGCTGTGTGCAGAGTAGCCTGCCTTGCGTGGCTATGGCGGATAGGAGAACACAACCATATTCCCCGGCCAGGGAAATGCGCGATTGCTCCTTGAAACCATAGCTGCAAAAGAGGCTAAGAGACGGTTTGACTGTGGTGGAAATCGCCTAGGCTGTCCCGCAAGGGGGCAGGGCAAGGGTTACAGTGCGGACTAAGTGGCAATCGGGTACCGCGCGTCGGCAACGGCGCGGTACAGTCTTTAAGGGGGAACCACCTGATCGGCAACGAGAGGCGGACTGTGGGGAAAGCCAACCCGACCTGAAGCCGCAGGATTACCTTGCTTTGCCGCCACTGTTTCGGCAAATGAAAAACCGCTTTTGGGAGAACGAAAGTGAGAAACGAAGACGGACGACAACGGAGCAAAAAACGCACCGATCCGCCGCCGCGGCATTGGCGCTGGGTGGTGCGTATTTTTTTAATGTCTGTGGCGCTGTCGGGCGTGCTGAGCCTGCTGTCCGGCACGATGCTTGCCGGCGCGGGGTATATTGCCGCAGTGATGACGCTGTTTTTTTTCGTGCTGCTGGGTATCGTGTTTGACGTGGTCGGCGTGGCGGTTACGGCAGCCAGCCCAAGCCCGTTTCACTCCATGGCGTCCCACCGCACCAGAGGGGCGAAGGAGGCGCTTTTTCTTCTGCGCAACAGCGAGAAGGTGGCGAGCTTTTGCAACGACGTGGTGGGCGATATCTGCGGCATCGTCAGCGGTTCGACCGCGGCCGTGCTGGTTGCCCGGCTGCAGCAGAGCCTGTCAGTGGAGAACGTGCTTGTCTCCACGGCGGTTACGGCGCTGATCTCGGGGCTGACCATCGGCGGCAAGGCGATCGGCAAAAAGATCGCGCTGGACCGCTGCAAGGAAGTGGTATATGCCACGGGAAAGCTGATGCATATTGTACATATCGGGAGTAAATGAAAACCGGCCCGGCGGGGCGCCGCCTCGTCCGGACCTGGCCGCAGGGTGCGCGCAGAACGGCACGCAGGCGGCGGAATGGAGTATGCTTTGATTTTGGAATCCATTGACAATCCGCAGGACGTCAAGGCCCTCTCACGGGAGGAGACACGGGCGCTGTGCGAGGAGCTGCGTACTTATCTGATCGACCAGGTGTCCCGCACGGGCGGGCATCTGGCGTCCAATCTTGGCGCGGTGGAGCTGACGGTGGCGATCCACCGTGTCTTTGACACGTCCCGCGATCGGCTGGTGTTCGACGTGGGGCATCAGTGCTATTGCCACAAGATCCTCACCGGACGGCGGGCGGCGTTTTCCACGCTGCGGCAATTCGGCGGGCTTTCCGGCTTCCCCAAGCCGCACGAGAGCGTGCACGACGCCTTTATTGCGGGGCACGCCTCCAATTCTGTCTCCGTCGCGCTCGGCATGGCCGAGGCGCGTACGCTCCTCGGTGAGGATTACAGCGTCTTGGCGCTGCTGGGCGACGGCGCGCTCAGCGGCGGGCTTGCCTACGAGGGACTGAACAACGCCGGCGCGTCGGGCGAGCCTCTGATCGTTATTCTCAACGACAACGGGATGTCCATTTCGCGCAACGTGGGCGCCATGTCGGAGCATTTATCGCAGCTTCGCAGCAAGCCGGGGTACTATCGGTTCAAAAAGGGATACCGCAGACTCTTGGGCAGCAGCGGCTTAGGACGGAGGATTTATCGCTTCAACCACCGGATCAAAACGGGGATCAAAAAAGCTCTGCTGCCTCATGCGACCCTGTTTGAAAATATGGGGTTTACCTACCTTGGCCCGGTGGACGGGCACGACGTGGATCAACTGCAAAGCACGCTTGAGTGGGCAAGAGACCTGAACTGTCCCGTGCTGGTGCACGTGCGCACGGTCAAGGGCAAGGGCTACGGCTATGCCGAGCAGGAGCCGAACCGCTATCACGGCGTTGGGCCGTTTGACCCCGCGGTCGGCGTCTCGCAGGAGGACAAGGAGAGCTTTTCCTCCGTATTCGGCAGGGAGCTGTGCGCCCTGGCAGGGGAGGACGCGCGGGTGTGCGCTATCACCGCGGCCATGGCGGACGGAACCGGATTGGACGGATTTGCCGCGCACTTTCCGCGCCGCTTTTTTGACGTCGGCATTGCCGAGGGGCACGCTGCGGCGATGGCCGCCGGTATGGCCAAGCAAGGGATGATCCCGGTGTTTGCCGTGTATTCCACCTTCCTCCAGCGCGCCTATGACCAGATCATTCACGACGCCGCGCTGAGCAATCTGCACGTGGTGTTCGCGGTCGACCGCGCGGGGCTGGTCGGAGCGGACGGGGAGACGCACCAGGGAATTTTTGACGCGGCGTTTCTCTCCGATATTCCGAATATGACCGTGCTGTGCCCGGCCAGCTTTGCCGAGCTGAGAGCGATGCTGCGCCGCGCCCTGTTTGAGATCGATGGGCCGGTGGCCATCCGCTATCCCCGCGGCGGCGAGGGGGATTACCGCGCGGACAGCGGCACCGCCGCCTTCGTCGAGCTGTGCCCGGGGGAGGATATTACGCTTTGCGCCTACGGCACGATGGTCAACAACATCCTTGCGGCGGCGGAGCTTCTTGCCGCGCAGGGCGTTCACGCCCGCGTGGTGAAGGTCAACCGTATCTCGCCGCTGCGGGATGAGGAAATCCTTGCGGTGCTGGGCGGGACGCAGCGGCTGCTCGTGGCGGAGGAGAGCGAGAGCGTCGGCTGCGTGGGGCAGCGCCTGGCTGCGATTTTGACCGAGCTGGGCACGCCGCCGCAGCATTTGGCGCTGTGCAATCTGAGAAAGAGCTTCCCCGCGCAGGGCAGCGTCGCCCAGGTGCAGCGTGCCGCGGGACTGGATGCGGAGTCGCTGGCAAAAATTGCGCTGGAGGTGTGCCGTGAGCAATAAAACCAGATTGGACGTGCTGCTCGTGGAGCGCGGGCTGCAGGAAAGCCGGCAAAAGGCGCAGGCCACGATCATGAGCGGGCTGGTGTTCGTCAACAACCAACGCGTCGATAAGCCGGGTACCGCCGTTGCAAACGACGCGGTGATCGAGCTGCGGGGCAGCGTGCTGCCCTACGTCAGCCGCGGCGGGCTGAAGCTGGAAAAGGCGATGCAGTCCTTTGATCTGACGCTGGCGGGCATGACCTGCGCCGACATCGGCGCGTCCACCGGCGGGTTTACGGATTGTATGCTGCAAAACGGCGCAGTGAAGGTCTACGCCGTGGACGTGGGATACGGCCAACTGGATTGGAAGCTGCGCAACGACCCGCGCGTGGTGTGCATGGAGCGCACGAACGCCCGCTATCTTACGCACGAGCAGATCCCGGAGGAGCTGGATTTTGCCTCGATCGACGTTTCGTTCATCTCCCTGAGGCTGATCCTGCCGGCGGTGAACGGCCTGCTGCGCGCGGGCGGACACGTTGCCTGCCTCGTCAAGCCACAGTTCGAGGCGGGACGCGAAAAGGTGGGGAAAAAAGGCGTGGTGCGGGATGAGAGCGTACACCGCGAGGTGCTGGAAAACTTCCTGATCCATGCAAAGGAATCCGGCTTTACAGTTCTTGATATTACTTATTCTCCAATTCGGGGACCGGAGGGAAATATTGAATATCTGGGGTATCTGGAAAAAGGCGAGTGGGCCGAGCGCGCGTTTGATCTGGACGCGCTGGTCAGCGAGTCGCACCAGAACCTGCATGAATAGGACTGAATAGGAAAAAGGGGGAAGACCATGCTCAGAAAGGTGATTCTTTGCCCAAATCCCTACCGGGATTTTGAGCTGCGCGTGGCGAAGGAGGCAAAACGCGTCCTCGACGAGGTGCACTGTCCGAACGTCGTGTGCGTGCCGTTTCGCAACGAGGAGAAGCCGGAGGGCTACGGGCTGGAGATCCGGCCGCTGCAGCAGGAGTTGCGCGGCGCGGATATGATCATCGCCTTCGGCGGCGACGGGACGATTCTGCATCTGTCCAAGACCGCGGCGCACCGCGACGTTCCGGTGCTTGGCATCAACCTTGGCAGCCTCGGCTTTATGGCAGAGCTGGAGCAGCAGGAAATCGGCCGCCTGTGCGAGCTGTGCAACGGCAATTATCTGACGGAAAGCCGCATGATGCTGGACGTGAGCGTGATCCGGGACGGGCGCGTGATTTATACCAATCTTGCCCTCAACGAGGCGGTCATCACGCGCGGTACCGTTTCCCGCGTGATCCGGCTGCATATTTTTACGGAAAACGGCAAGCTGGTCGACGTGGCCGGCGACGGTGTGATCGTTGCCAGCCCCACGGGATCGACGGCGTATTCGCTCAGCGCGGGCGGGCCGGTGGTGGAACCGACCGCACGCAACTTCGTCGTCAGCCCCATCTGCGCCCACAGCGTGCACGCAAATTCCTACGTTCTCTCACCGGAGCGGATCATTACGGTGCAGACTGAGAAGACGGGATACAAGCCGATTTTTCTTTCCGTGGACGGCGGACGCGCTTTTTCGCTCAAAAACGGCGACGCCGTGCAGATCAGCCAATCCAAATACGACACCAAGCTGGTGCGCCTTTCCAACAGGAGCTTTTGTGAGATCCTGCAACGAAAAATGAAGACGGGAGGAAGCGGAGATGAAGAATAAACGTCAGGAAACGATCCTTGCCATCATCGAGCGGGAACCGATCGAAACGCAGGAGCAGTTGATCGAGCGCCTTGCATCGCACGGCATCGTCAGCACCCAGGCCACGATCTCCCGCGATATCAAGCAGCTCCACCTGGTCAAGCAGCCTGTCAACGGCGGGCGCTATTGCTACGCCGTGTCGGAGCAGAGCAGCAAGCTCAATCTCTCCGGACGCCTCCACACGATCCTGCGCGAGAGCATCGTCTCGGTGGATTGCGCGAAGAACCTGGTCGTGCTTAAAACGGTGCCGGGGCTTGCCGGCGGGGCGGGTTCCGCCTTTGACGGGATGCAGATTCCCGCTATGCTGGGCAGCCTTGCGGGGAACGATACGGTGCTGCTGGTGATGCGGGACGAAGCTTCCGCCGAGGAGTTCTGCCGCGAGATTGCAAAGATGAAAAAGTAATGCTTTGCGCAAGCAGGAGGGGAAAGGGCGATGCTGCAACTGCTGCACATTGAGAATATTGCCATCATCGAGCGCGCGGATATCTCCTTTGCGCCCGGCTTTAACGCGCTGACCGGCGAAACGGGCGCGGGCAAATCCATCGTGATCGACGCGCTGGGTGCGGTGCTGGGACAGCGTACTTCGCGCGACCTGATCCGCACGGGCGCGCCGCGCGCCGTGGTCAGCGCCGTGTTTGACCGGGTTGCGCAGGAGCTTCCCGCCCTGCGGGAAAACGGCGTTGCGCCGGAAGAAGACGGCACGCTGGTGCTCCAGCGCGAGCTGTACGGCGACGGGAAAAACAACTGCCGTGCCAACGGGCGGCCGATCGCCGTGGCGCAGCTGCGCGCGATTGGAGAGAGCCTGCTCAATATCCACGGCCAGCATGACGGGCAGCAGCTGCTCGATGAAACGCAGCACCTTGCCTATCTGGACCGCTTCGGTCGGCTGGAGGGGCAGCTTGCCTCCTATGCTGCGCTGTATGAGGCGATGCGGGAAACGCGGCGTGCGATCGACGCGCTTCGTATGGACGAGGCCGAAAAGGCGCGCCGGGTGGATATGCTGCGCTATCAGATCGCAGAGCTGGAGCGTGCAGATCTGCAGATCGGTGAGGAGGAAGCGCTGCTGCGCCGCCGGAATATTCTGCGCAACGGCGAGAAGCTGCTCTCTGCGGTAAACGCCGCGGATCGCCTCCTCAACGGCGGAGAGGACGCCGTCGGCGCGGTCAGCGCGCTGCACGAGGCGGAGAATGCATTGCGTCCGCTGCGCACGCTGGGCGAGGAGTACGCCGAGCTGGCCGAGCGCCTGGAAGCCCTGCGCTGCGAGGCTTACGATCTGGCCGCTGTCGTGCGGGATAAAAAAGACGAATTCGACTTTTCCCCGCACGAGCTGGACGAGGTGGAGAGCCGGGCGGACGTGCTCTACCGGCTGAAAAAGAAGTATGGCTCCTCGGTGGAGGAAATGCTGGAATATCTGGATCGCTGCCGCGAGGAGCTGGATCGCATCGAATACGCGGACGAGCGCATTGCGCAAATGGAACAGCAGCTTGCACGGCAAACGCAGGCGGCGACGGCGGCGGCACGCGCACTGTCCGATGCGCGACGCGCATGGGCGCGCACACTGGAGGGGAGCATCCAGCGTGAGCTGCGGGAATTGGATATGCCGAAGGTGCGCTTTTCCATCGACTTTGCCGAAAAGCCGCTCGACGCCGACGGTATGGACGCGGTGCGTTTTTTGATGTCCGCCAACGTGGGCGAGGCGCTCAAGCCCATTCACCGCATTGCCTCCGGCGGCGAGCTGGCACGTATCATGCTGGCGCTCAAAAGCGTGCTTTCCGAGCAGGAGAGCGTGATGACGATGGTTTTCGACGAAGTGGATACCGGCGTGTCCGGCCGCGCCGCGCAGCGCGTAGCGCAGAAGCTCTCGCGCGTCTCGCGGCGTAAGCAGGTGCTGTGTGTAACGCACTTGCCGCAGCTTGCCGCGATGGCGGACACGCATTTTATCGTGGAAAAAGGCGAGGCGGACGGGCGGACGCTCACGCGGGTAAACCGCCTGACGCGCGAGCAGCGCAGGGCGGAGCTTGCCCGTCTGACAGGCGGCGAGATTGTTACGCCCGTCATGCTGCAGGGCGCGGAGGAGCTGCTCGCCGCGGCGGAGGCGTTCCGGGCGGAGAAAGAGAATGGGGAGGAACGATGACCAACTACGTTGATAAATTATCGGGGGAATACGCCCTGCGCCATAAGGCAACGGAAAAGGAGCGGTTTCGCGTGTGGCTCGTGGGCGAGTTGCGGCGCCTCGGGTACGAGACAAAGCTGCAATCCAGGGACAGTCTGATCCATTACGGCGGTATTGTGAACAACGTGGTTGCCGGCGATCCGGATCGGGCGCGGCTGATTCTCGTGGCGCATTACGACACCGGGATCTGTGAGCCGCTGCCCCCGATGATCAGCCCTACGCGCCCGGTGAGCTATGTGCTCTATCAGACGCTCACGCCGATTCTGACGTTGCTGGGAAGCTTTGTCGTCTCCTTTGCGGTAACGTTTGCGCTGAACCTGCCGCGCGCGACGCTGCCGATGTTTTTGCTGCTGGTGATCGCGGCGATTGCCTATCTGCGCTTCGGCCCGTCGGAGACGCGGAATCTCTGCGACAACTCCTCCGGCGTGGCGGCGCTGCTGGAGACGGCCGCGGCGCTGACGCCGCGCTATCGCGCAGAGGTGGCTTTCGTCTTTTTGGACTGCGGGATGAGCGGTGCAAAAAGCCTTCGCCGCGCCTACCCTTGTACGCGGGAGAAGACCGTGATCAACATCAGCTGCCTTGCCCGCGGGGACGAGCTGCTGCTCCTGCCGAGCAAGTACAGCCGCTGGAACGGCGAGGTGATTGACGCGATGAACGAAAGCTTTGAAAATACGCAGCGGAAAACCTGCCTGATCAAGACCGACGGTCTGACCTATTTCCCCGGCGAAAACCGCGCGTTTCGATACAGCTTTGCCCTTTGCGCGTGCGAGCAGATCGTTGGCTTTGGCCGCTGCATTCTGCCGCGCCGCGCAGAGCGCCACGGGATCGACGCGGAAAACCTGCGCCTCGTGCGCGAGGGGCTGTGCCGTCTGATCGCGGCATACGCCGCATAAGCGATACAGCCGCTTTCGCTGCATGGCTGCGGCCTGCGGAGATAAAAAAGCAGCTCCCGCACGCGGGAGCTGCCCGAAAAGGCCGGCCGTTATCGTTTTTTATAAAGGACGAGCTCCGGATTGGCGCCCTCCGCCTCATAGGTGCAGATCAGGATGAAATCCATATTTGCCAGAACGCCAAAGCACCGGCTTGCGTCGAACGCCGCTTCCAGCTGCGTTCCCAGATAGGTTGTCTGGTCGTCCAGGAACTTCACGGTTGCGCCGCTGGGCAGCCGGTACGCAAGATTCACGTAGCGCCCGACCAGCGCGTTGAGATGCTCCACTTTGGGCATTCCTTCGATCTGCAGATCGTTTATTTCCTGGATCAGCTGCTGCTTGAACACCTCAAATTGCCCGTTGTCGCTCAGCTCCTCGTACCGTTTCCAGTAATCCAGCGTGGGCAGCATTTGCTCCATATAAGCACGTGCCTGCTGCTCGGAAATGCTCTCGTTTGCCATGTGCTTGACGCAGACGTCGATCAGCTCGTCCATCGAGCTGTACGTGTACGTTCCGTCGGCATAGCACCACTTGCAATAATCCTCGTTGAGTGTTCCGTCCTGATTCCTGCCGATGATCGCATCGTCCAGCGGCATGCCGCAGCACTGGCAGATGAGCTGGCGCGGCGCGCCCAGCAGCGTGTTGATGGAGACGTTAAAGAGCCGGGAGAGCAGCTTGAGCGTATCCGTGCTGGGTACGGTTTCGCCGTTTTCCCAGCGGGAAACGGCCTGGCGCGTTACGAAAACCTTTTCCGCCAGCTCGTCCTGGGAAAGCCCGTTTTTTGTCCGCAGCTCCCATAAGACGTTTTTCGTATTCATGGAAACACCTCCTTGCGTATGCTTAGATGATACGGCATGACCGCCGGTTCTGCAAGCAACCTGCGGTTGCCCCGCCTGCAAAGGCGGGTGTTTTCTTATATACCGTATCACGTTTCCGGATCGGGCGCAAGGCCGATCAATAGCCGGCCCGCGCGCGGCGGGGACGGCGCGCGAAGGGACTTGACAATTCATAAAACCTTGGTTATAATGTGCGCGTCTACGGCGATGACGCGGAGAAGTAAGCGGATGACCCTGCCAAGAGAGCCCCTGGCCGGTGAAAAGGGGAGAGGGCTGCCGCCGAAATACACCGCTGAGCTGGCACCCGAACGGCCCAAAACGGCCTGGTAGGCGTGCTCCGGGTGCGCCCGTTACCGCGCGGGAGTGTGATAGCACTCCGTGAGGCCGCTTCCGCGAGGGGGCGGCGAACCAGAGGTGGTACCGCGAAATACGAATGCTTTTTCGCCCTCTGTCCAGCCGGGACAGGGGGACTTTTCTGTTTCGGAACAAAAAATCGAAGGAGAAGAAACAACATGGGAATCTATGAAGAACTCAAGGCGCGCGGCTTGATCGCGCAGGTTACCGACGAGGAACATATCCGCGAAATGGTGAACAACGGCAAAGCCACCTTTTACATCGGCTTCGACTGCACCGCCGACAGTCTGACCGCAGGACACTTTATGGCGCTGACGCTGATGAAGCGTCTGCAGCAGGCGGGCAACCAGCCCATCGCCCTCATCGGCGGCGGCACGACGATGATCGGAGACCCCTCCGGCCGCACGGATATGCGCAAGATGCTCACGCGCGAGGACATCGACCATAACGCCGCGTGCTTCAAGCGCCAGATGGAGAAGTTTATCGAGTTCGGCCCCGGCAAGGCGATCATGCTCAACAATGCCGACTGGCTGATGGGCCTCAACTACATTGAGCTGCTGCGCGAAGTGGGCGCCTGCTTCTCGGTGAATAATATGCTGCGCGCCGAGTGCTACAAGCAGCGCATGGAGAAGGGGCTTTCGTTCCTGGAGTTCAACTACATGATCATGCAGTCCTACGACTTCTACTACCTGTTCCAGCACTACGGCTGCAATATGGAGTTCGGCGGCGACGACCAGTGGAGCAATATGCTCGGCGGGACGGAGCTCATCCGCCGCAAGCTCGGCAAGGACGCCCACGCCATGACCATCACGCTGCTCACCGATTCCAACGGCAACAAGATGGGCAAGACCGCGGGCAACGCTGTCTGGCTCGACCCGAACAAGACCAGCCCGTATGATTTCTATCAGTACTGGCGCAACGTGGGGGATGCAGACGTGATGAAGTGCATCCGTATGCTGACCTTCCTGCCGCTTGAGCAGATCAATGAGATGGACCAATGGCAGGGCAGCGAGCTGAACCGTGCCAAGGAGATCCTCGCCTACGAGCTGACCAAGCTCGTCCACGGCGAGGCGGAGGCCGACAAGGCGCACCAGAGCGCCAAGGCGCTCTTCGGCGGCGGCGGCAGTATGGAGAATGTCCCGTCCACGGCGCTGACCGAAGGGGATCTGACCGACGGCAGGATCGACATTTTGAGTCTGCTGGTCAAGACGGGCCTGTGCCCCTCCCGCGGCGAGGCGCGCCGCCTCGTTCAGCAGGGCGGCGTCGCGGTGGATGACGTAAAGGTCGGCAGTATTGACGAGAGCTATGACAAGGATCGCCTCGTGCACGACGGCGTTATGATCAAAAAGGGCAAGAAGGTCTATCACAAGGTTACGATGTAATACGCAGCACATGAAAGAAAGGGGCAGCCCGTACGGGCTGCCCCTTAAACGTATTCTTTTACACCAATGCAGATCGGCAACGAGACGGTGGGTGTCCGGATCGCCGTGCGCGATATGGCAACACCGCCCGAAAGCCAAATCTACCATTGGGGAATAAAGGAAAGCGCACCCTTGGAGAGTGGAGGGTCGGAAACAAGTCCCAACGCGACCGGTGTCTCATCAGATGCGCTTCTTAATAATCCTACCGTACTACAGGCGTCGGAATCTGTTAAGACCGCGCCGGATACCCGCACGCCGCCCCGGCGGGAGGTCGCGCGGCAGTTCGGCATGGGGGACAGCGAAAGAAATAAGCCGTTCAGAATCGAGGACAACGCGTATATCAGCCTGATTTTTAAGCTTGATAATTTACGCCGGAATATTTACAATCAAATGGGAACAGTTTTTTCTGTTTTTAAACTTAGTTTAAGGATATTGCAATATAATAATTATCAAACAGGGGATGGACTGATATCGGCAGGCCATCTTTGAGAACGGCCATGAGCCGATCACCGCCCTTCTGACGGCGGGCGGCACCGCCAACCTGCGGAAAGTGAACGCCTATGCCGAGAAGCACGAAAAGCAGTTTATGAAACTGCTGATCGAGCAGAACGAGGACGGCGGAAAGCGCAGAAACGCCGCAAGGCGGCGGGAGCTGGAATCGGTGGAAAAGCGGATCACGGAGCTGTCTGCCAACTTCAAGCGGCTTTACGAGGACAGCGTTTCGGGACGCATCTCCGACGAGCGCTTCACGGAGCTGTCCGCTGATTATGAGCAGGAACAGGCCGAGCTGAAAGCCCGCGCCGCCAGCTGCAGGCGGAGCTTTCCGGAGCGCAGGAGGCCACCATGAACGCCGAGAAGTTTATGAACGTCGTCCGCAAGTACATGAACTTTGAGGAATTGACGCCTACCCTGCTGCGGGAGTTTGTAGAAAAGATCGTCGTGCATGAGTGCAGCTATGACGAGAACAAGACCCGCAGGCAGAATGTAGAAATCTATTACAGTTTTGTCGGCAAGGTGGACTTGCCCGAATAACGCCCGACCTATCCGGCGCAGTGCGCAAGCGCCGGATGGGGACGGCAAAAAATTTTACCCTTCGATTACTTCTTTATAGAACACGGGCAAATATTTACGGTTTCTTAACAGCATCGGTGCTATAATAGGCGTGATATATTGTCGGATTGTTTTGAAAGGAGTGGAAGCATTGAAGGTTGGACTTGACGTCGGCTCCACCACGATCAAATGCGTGGTGCTGGACGATGCAGACCGGTTGATCTTTCACACCTATGAGCGCCACTTCAGCCATATTCAGGAAAAGACGGAGCGGCTGCTGCGGGAGGTGGCGCAACGCTACGTGCCGGGTGGCCGGGCGGTATTGGCCATCTCCGGTTCGGCCGGTATGGGCATGGCGGAGAGTGCGGGCGTGCCCTTCGTACAGGAAGTATTTGCCACGCGCGTGGCGGCGAACCGACTTGCGCCGGGTACGGATGTGATCATTGAACTCGGCGGCGAGGACGCCAAGATTCTGTTTCTGACCGGCGGCATGGAGGTGCGTATGAACGGCTCCTGCGCCGGCGGCACGGGCGCATTCATCGACCAGATGGCGACGCTGCTGAAGATGAGCGCGGACGAGATGGACCGCGCCGCACAGGGCGCGGCCAAGACCTATACGATCGCATCGCGCTGCGGCGTGTTTGCCAAAAGCGACGTGCAGCCGCTGATCAATCAGGGCGGCCGCGCGGAGGATATTGCCGCCAGCATCTACCAGGCGGTGGTCAATCAGACCATCGCGGGGCTGGCACAGGGACGGCCGATCCGCGGCAGCGTGCTCTATCTCGGCGGCCCGCTGACCTTTTCCAGCGTGTTGCGTGAGAGCTTTGACCGCACTTTAAACGTCCGCGGCGTCTGCCCGGAAAACAGCCTCCTATATGTGGCACTCGGCGCTGCGTTCTACTCGGACGAGGTGTTCGACCTGCGCACCGTAGCCGATCAGATGGCGCAAAAGGGCATGACGGAGACTTATCGCGCCCAGCCGCCGCTGTTTGCAAGCAAGGCGGAGTATGAGGCGTTCCGCGCGCGCCACGCCAAAAGCGCTGTGCCGCGCGCACCGTTTCCGCAGGACTACGACGGCGCGGTGCACATTGGCATCGACTCCGGCTCCACCACGGTCAAGCTCGCCGTCATCGACGAGCAGGCGCGGCTGCTGTTCACGGATTACCGGCCCAACCAGGGCAACCCCGTGCCGCTGCTGCGAGGCGTGCTGGAGCGGCTGTATCGAGAGCATCCGCATATGCGCATCGCCTCCGTAACCACGACGGGCTACGGCGAGGAGCTGGCGAAAAACGCCTTCCACGCCGATTTCGGCGTGGTGGAGACGGTGGCGCATTTTACCGCGGCGAAGCACTTCCTGCCGGACGTGGACTTTATCATCGACATCGGCGGGCAGGACATGAAATGCTTCCAGATCGAGGACGGCGCGATCAGCAACATCTTTTTGAACGAGGCGTGCTCCTCCGGCTGCGGCAGCTTTTTGCAGACCTTTGCCCAGGCGCTGGGATACGAGGTGCAGGAGTTTGCAAGGCTGGGGCTGTTTGCGCACCGGCCGGTGGATCTGGGCAGCCGCTGCACCGTTTTTATGAACTCCAGCGTCAAACAGGCGCAAAAGGACGGCGCCAGTGTAGAGAATATTTCCGCCGGGCTTTCCATCAGCGTGGTCAAAAACGCGATTTATAAGGTCATCCGCGCGTCCTCTGCCGAGGAGTTGGGCCGGAAGATCGTCGTCCAGGGCGGCACGTTTTACAATGAAGCCGTGCTGCGCGCGTTTGAACAGGAAATCGGCGCCGAGGTGATCCGCCCGGACATCGCAGGCTTGATGGGCGCCTTCGGCGCGGCGCTGTACGGGAAAAAGAACGCGGCGGCAGGCCGTATCAGCACGCTGCTTACCCCCGAAGCGCTCGCCGCGTTCACGCAGGACACGCGCAGCGAGGTATGCCAGCGCTGCGGCAATCACTGCCAGCTCACGATCAATACCTTTGCCGGCGGGGAGACCTACCTCAGCGGCAACCGCTGCGACCGGCCAATTACCGGCAGGGCTGCCGACGAGGACCTGAATCTCTACGAATACAAACGCAGGCGGATTCTCTCCTACCGGCCGCGCGCAGACGCGGCGCGCGGCAAGCTCGGCTTGCCGCTGTGCTTGAATTTTTGGGAGCTTTTGCCGTTCTGGCACACGTTTTTCAGCGAGCTTGGCTTTGCGGTTTACCACAGTCCGCTGTCCAACCGCGCGCTTTACCAGAGCGGGCAGGGTACGATCCCAAGCGATACGGCCTGCTTCCCGGCAAAGCTGGCGCACGGACATATTGCAGCGCTATGCCGCATGGGAATGGAGACGATCTTCTATCCCTGTATGACCTACAATCTGGACGAGGGGCTGGGGCAGAACCATTATAACTGCCCGGTGGTGGCCTACTATCCGGAGGTGCTTGCCGGAAACTGCCCGGAGCTGCAGGGCGTGAACTTTATCTACGATTACGTGGGCATCCATCGGCCGGTGGATTTTGTCAAAAAGATCCATGCGATCCTGCTGCGTAGCTTTCCGGACGTTACGCGCGGCGAGGTGCGGCACGCCGCCGACGCGGCCTACGCCGAGTATGCGCGATACATGAAAAGCGTGCGCGCAGAGGGCGAGCGGATCATCCGAACGGCACGGGAGCGCGGCAAGCGGATCATCGTGCTTGCCGGGCGGCCGTATCACATCGACCCGGAGATCAACCACGGTATCGACACGCTGATCGTGCGCCTGGGCGCCGCGGTGGTAACGGAGGACTCCGTCTCCGACCGTGTGCAGCCCTTCCGCACCACGGTTTTGAACCAGTGGACCTATCACGCGCGCCTCTACGCCGCCGCGCGCTACTGCACCACGCAGCCGGACGTGGATCTGGTGCATTTGGTGTCGTTTGGCTGCGGGGTGGACGCGATCACATCGGACGAAACGCACAAGATATTGCGTGAAGGGAAAAAACTTTACACACAGCTCAAAATAGACGAAATTATCAATCTTGGCGCAGTGCGCATCCGCCTGCGCAGCCTGCTTGCCGCGCTGCGCGAGGCACAGGAGCAAGCAACGGAGGAGGTTTGATCCATGGAGCAGGAATACCCCGTTTTTACCGCGGAGATGAAAAAAACGCATAAGCTGCTCATCCCCAATATGGCGCCGGTGCAGTTCCGTATCCTTGCCGCTGCCATGGAGCGTGAGGGCTATAACGTGGAGCTGCTCGGCAACTGTGGCGCCCGCGTGGCGCAAGAGGGGCTGCGCTTCGTGCACAACGACACCTGCTATCCCGCGCTGCTGGTCATCGGCCAGTTTCTCGATGCACTTAAGTCGGGGAAATACGATCCCGCGCATACCGCGCTGATCATCACGCAGACGGGCGGCGGCTGCCGTGCCTCGAACTACATATTTCTCCTGCGCAAGGCGCTCGTGCGCGCGGGCTATGGGCAGGTCCCGGTGCTGAGCCTCAACTTCTCCGGGCTGGAAAAGGGAAACAGCCTGCCGATGACCGTGCCCTTTGCGCGGATGCTGCTCGCCGCGATCTACTATGGCGACCTGCTGACCGCACTGCGCGCACAGACCGAGCCGTATGAAGAAAATGCCGGAGACGCAGAGCGCTTGCAAGGGAAATGGCTTGACAGTATTTGCGCGCAGATCCGCAGCGGAAAGGGCTATTCCCAGCGCGCAATGCGCCGCACGATGCCGCGCATTGCCGCAGCGTTTGCCGCGATAGCGGTCGACCGTAGCCGCAAGAAGGTCAAGGTCGGCGTGGTGGGCGAGATCTACGTCAAGTATTCCCCACTCGGCAACAACGATCTGGAGAGATTTCTCGCCTCGCAGGACTGCGAGGTCAATCTGCCGGGCTTGATGGGCTTCGTGCAGTACTGCGCGTACAACGTCTCCGAGACGGCACGGCTTTACGGCGGGACGTTTTTTGAAAAACATATCTCTGACGTTGTCCTGTGGTACATCGGCCGCATGGAGAAGGTCATCATTTCCGCGCTGCGCGACAACGGCTATCACGCGCCGCTGCCGTTCCGGGAGCTGCTGCACCAGGCAGACGGTATCATCGGCCGCGGAAACAAGATGGGCGAGGGCTGGCTGCTGACCGCCGAGATGGTGGAGCTGGTGCGTGCGGGCTATGAGAATATCATCTGCGCGCAGCCCTTCGGCTGCCTGCCCAATCACATCTGCGGCAAGGGCATGATCAACAAGATCCGCGAGGCCTATCCCACCGCCAACATCGCCCCCATCGACTACGACCCCAGCGCTACGCGCGTCAACCAGGAAAACCGCATCAAGCTGATGCTTGCCGTCGGCCGCGAGCGGCTGGAGGCGCAGAGCGCGCCGGAGCAAGCCGCCGCGCAGATGACCGTCATACACGGCGGTGTGAAGCGCAGAAAGCGGGGAAGCGCCGGTAAGGAGCAGAAAGAATTCAAGCGACCCATCGCGGTTTAAGCGACGAACGAAGCAGGAGCGAGCACGCTCCTGCTTTTTTATGAAGCGGTATGAAAGATGCGCCGTATTTTCTGCGGATGTTGTTTTGCTTTTTTCAATTTACTTTTTTCGATTCGTGCGCTATACTATAAAAAACTACATCTTTCAGGAGCTTTTATGAACGAAACTGTCATGGAAAACCCGCGCGACCGGGCCGTGCTGGTGGGGCTTGCCTCGCCGCGGCTGGACCGGAAGGAGAATGCCGACGAGCAGAGCATGGACGAGCTTTCCGCGCTGGTGGAAACCGCCGGCGGCGTGTGCGTCGGCGTCGTGCTGCAAACGCTTCCCGCGCCAAACCCGCGCACCTTCATCGGGGAGGGCAAGGTGGACGAGATCCGCGAGCTGGTAAAGTCGCAGGAGGCGACGATGGTCATCTTTGACAACGACCTCTCGCCCTCGCAGATGCGCGTGCTGACCGAAGAGTTCGGCGTGCAGGTACTCGACCGCAGCGGGCTGATCCTCGATATTTTCGCGCAGCGCGCGCGCACCAAGGAGGGCCGGCTGCAGGTGGAGCTGGCGCAGTATCAGTATCTGTTGCCGCGCCTGGTCGGTATGTGGACGCATCTGGAGCGTCAGGCCGGTACCAGCGGCAAGGGGCCCATCGGCTCCAAGGGCCCCGGCGAGACCCAGCTGGAGACCGACCGCCGCCACATCCACCGCAAGATCGACAAGCTCAAGGACGATCGGGAGGAGGTGCGCCGCGTGCGCGGCACGCAGCGCGAACGCCGGCAGAAAAACGAGATCCCCGTCGTGGCGATCGTGGGCTACACAAACGCGGGCAAGTCGACGCTTTTAAACGCGCTGACCGGGGCGAGCATCCCGGCCAACAACCGCCTGTTTGATACGCTCGATACGACCACGCGATTGCTGACGGTCAGCGACACGCTGGACGTGGTCATCTCCGACACGGTGGGCTTCATCCGCAAGCTGCCGCACCAGCTGGTCGAGGCGTTCAAGGCCACGCTGGAGGAGCTGGAATACGCCGATCTGCTGCTGCACGTGATCGACATTTCGAATCCCGAATGGGAGGCGCAGGCGCAGATCGTGGATGAGCTGATTGCGGAGCTGGGCGCCGAGCAGATTCCGTGTCTTCGCGTGTATAACAAGTCCGACCTGTTCTTCGGGGATATCCGCCCGCGCGGCGAGATGAGCGTCAACATCAGCGCCAAGACGGGCGAGGGGCTTCCCGCGCTGATGGAGCGCATCGACCGGATCCTTGACAAGGGAAGTCGCCGCGTAACGATCCACCTGCCTTACGACAAGGCGGGTCTGGTGGATATGCTCTACCGCGAGGCGAAGGTCGAGCAGGTGGCCTATGCCGAGACGATCGACGTAGTGGCGGTGTGCGTGCCGCGCGTGCTGGGCCAGATCAAGGAGTATATCGAGGGCTGCACGGAGAAGAAAGAGGAGTGGGAGACATGAGGCTGGAAACGAAGCGTCTGCTGCTGCGGGAATGGAGCGAGAGCGACGCGCCGGAGCTGTACCCCCTTGCGCGCGATCCGGACGTCGGCCCGCGCTGCGGCTGGAAACCTCATACCAGCGAGGAAGAAAGCAGGAAGATTATACGCGACGTGCTGATGGAGCCGAACGTCTGGGCGATCACGCTGCGGGAGAACGGGCGGCTCATCGGCAGCATGGGCCTGCATCCGGTGGAGGGATGTCCCGACGACAAGGAGCTGGGCTACTGGATCGGAAAACCCTTCTGGGGCCGCGGCTATACGCCGGAGGCGGCGCGCGAGATGCTCCGCCATGCGTTTGAGTCGATGCACTGTCCCCAGGTGTGGTGCGAACACTTTGATTTCAATGCACAGTCGAAGCGCGTGATCGAAAAGTGCGGTTTCCGCTATTGCACGACGGCGGAGACGACGCTCAGCGACGGCGTGATGCATATCGCGCTGAGATATGTATTGACCCGCGCGGAATGGGAGGCGCTGCGATGAGCGAGGACTATCTCGTTCCCTTTGCCGAGGGTGAAGCGGAATTTACGGAAAAACGCTCCCGTTTCATCGGCCGCGTGTTTTATGTGGAAAGCGAGGCGCAAGCGCGCGAGCGGATCGAGCAGGTCAAAAAGCAGCACTACGACGCGCGGCACAACTGCTGGTGCTATGCGCTCCACGATAGCGGCGCGGTGCGTTACAGCGACGACGGCGAGCCGCAGGGCACCGCGGGCCAGCCGATGCTCGGCGTTTTCCAGCGCGAGGGTGTGGAGAACGTCGTGTGCGTCGTTACGCGCTATTTCGGCGGCGTTCTGCTGGGCGCGGGCGGGCTGACGCGCGCGTATGCCAAATCGGCCAAGGACGCGCTGGACGCGGCGGGCGTCGCGCGGATGAGCCTGTGGGCGCGCTATCGCGTCGCGTGTCCCTACGCGCTGTTTGAACGCTTTACGCGCCTGCTTGCGCCGCTGGGCGGCGTGGTGGAGGGCACGGACTACGGCGCGGAGATCGCCGTTACGCTGCGCGTGCCGAAGGCCTGCGCGGGGGAGCTTGCCGCGGCGCTGACGGAGCTGTCCCTCGGCGCGCTCGGGGCGGAGCTGCTGGGCGAGGCGTTCCTGCCCGGCGCGCGCGAGCGGTAAGGGCTTACCTTGCGCGCGGTCTGACCGGACGGCGGCTCCGGGGAGCTTTGGCATGGATGATATGGCAAGACCAGGGAGTACAGTAATTGTGCTCCCGTATTTTTATAATTGCCGCTGGAACGTGCTGGGAAGACAGGGCGTCTGGGGCGTGAGGGTGGAAGGGGAAGCGGGTAAAGGAGGCCGCATGAGTATTCAGATTTACGGCTATATCCGCGTATCCTCGCGCGACCAAAGCGAGGATCGCCAGCGCATCGCCATGCATGAAGCCGGGGTGCCGCCGGAGCACGTCTACCGCGACAAGCAGTCCGGCAAGGATTTTAAGCGTCCGGGCTACCGACGCATGATACGAAAGTTACAGCCGGGCGACACGCTTATCATCAAGAGCATCGACCGGCTGGGCAGGAATTATGAAGAGATCTTGGAGCAATGGCGCGTCATTACGAAGGAAAAGTGTGCGGATATCGTGGTGCTGGATATGCCGCTGCTGGATACGCGGCGGGGGCGGGATCTGATGGGAACGCTGATTGCGGATATCGTGCTGCAGTTGTTGAGCTACGTGGCGCAGACGGAGCGCGATTTTATCCGCCAACGGCAGGCGGAGGGCATTGCCGCGGCGAAAGCGCGGGGGGTCCGGTTCGGCCGCCCCGCCAAAGTGAGGCCGAAGGGCTTTGACGGGATTCGGCTGCGCTGGCTGTGTGGGGAGATCAACTCGCGCGCGGCGGCGGAGGCGCTCGGCGTGTCGCAAAAGACGTTCCTCAAATGGGCTTCCGAGCTTGTATAAAAGAGCATTCCTTTCTGCGCAGAGGAGATCGGTTTGAAACCGAACGATCTGCTGCACTGTTGCACAAAAAAACGTTGTAGTTTTGTGCATATCTTACAAAATGGGGGGGGG
>CAMZIO010000010.1 GCA_947307255.1 uncultured Clostridia bacterium
AAAGACACCTCATCAGTCAGCCATACGGCTGACAGCTTCCCCTCAAGGGGAAGCCCTTGGCCGGGGCGCTCCTCAAGCCTTCCCCTCGAGGGGAAGGTGCCAAGCGTCAGCGAGGCGGATGAGGTGGAGAATCGCTCTTGTCCACGGTTCTAACGAGCATCGGATTTTGCACCCCAAAATCCAGGAAAGCGCAACAAAACCGGCACGACCACCATGGTCGCGCCGGTTTTATCTCCTTTTGAGCCGGTAATTACTGCCTCAAAGCAACTTCCTTGCGGAGGGTGCCCCGAGGGGCGGGTTTCTTTTTGCCGTTTCTCACTCCACCTTCGGCAGCTTGGCAAAGCTCGCCGCCAGCTCCTCGTCGGAGGGAACGTAGTCCGTCATCTCCCCGTCGTGGAATTTCTGATAGGCCACAAGGTCAAAGTATCCCGTGCCGGTCAGGCCGAAGAGGATCGTCTTTTCCTCGCCGGTTTCGCGGCAGCGCAGCGCCTCGTCCATGGCGGCGCAGATGGCATGGCTGCTCTCCGGCGCGGGGAGGATACCCTCCACACGGGCGAACTGCTCCGCCGCCTCGAACACGCGCGTCTGCGGCACGGTAACCGCCTCCAGATACCCGTCGTCATAGAGCTGTGAGAGGATCGGGCTCATGCCGTGATAGCGCAGGCCGCCGGCATGGTTGGGCGCGGGAATAAAGTCGCTGCCGAGCGTATACATCTTCGCCAGCGGGCAAACCATACCCGTGTCGGCAAAGTCATATGCGAACACGCCGCGTGTCAGGCTGGGGCAGGACGCCGGCTCGACGGCAAGGAAGCGGTAATCCGCCTCGCCGCGCAGCTTCTCGCCCATGAACGGGGCGATCAGTCCGCCGAGGTTCGACCCACCGCCCGCACAGCCGATAATTACGTCCGGCTTGATGCCGTATTTGTCCATGGCAGCCTTTGCCTCAAGTCCGATCACGCTCTGGTGCAGCAGCACCTGGTTGAGCACGCTGCCGAGCACGTAGCGGTAGCCGGGATGCGCGGCCGCCGTCTCCACCGCCTCGCTGATGGCGCAGCCAAGGCTGCCGGTCGTGCCGGGATGCGCGGCAAGGATGCTGCGTCCCACCCGCGTGCTCTCGGACGGCGACGGCGTAACCGACGCGCCGTAGGTGCGCATCACCTCCCGGCGGAAGGGCTTTTGCTCGTAACTGACCTTGACCATGAACACGCGGCAGTCCAGCCCGAAATACGCGCACGCCATCGACAGCGCCGTGCCCCACTGACCTGCGCCGGTCTCGGTGGTTACGCCGACAAGCCCCTGCTGCTTGGCGTAATACGCCTGCGCGATGGCGGAATTGAGCTTGTGGCTGCCGGAGGTGTTGTTGCCCTCAAATTTATAATAGATCTTCGCAGGCGTCTGCAGCTTTTTTTCCAGACAGTAGGCCCGCACCAGCGGCGAGGGGCGGTACATCTTGTAAAAATCGCGGATCTCCTGCGGAATGGGATACTCGCGCGTGTCGTTGTCAAGCTCCTGGCGCACCAGCTCGTCGCAAAAGACCGCGGAAAGCTCCTGCGCCGTCATCGCCTGATGCGTAACGGGATGGAGCAGCGGTGCGGGCTTATGTACCATATCCGCGCGGAGATTGTACCAGGTTTCCGGCATCTCGGACTCGGCAAGGTAGATTTTGTAAGGGATCTTTTTGTCGCTCATGGCAATTCTCCTTTCATCGTCCGGGGCAGAAAAAAACCTGTCCCGGCAATCACTTGCTGGGACAGGAAGCGTTGTTCCTGCGGTGCCACCCGGCTTGACGCGCCGAAGGCGCGCCCACTTTGCGCATACTGACATATGCCTGCCTTTGCTAACGGGGCGCCGACCCCGGCGCGCATACTCCGGCGCGAGGCCGTTTCCGCTTGCCCTCGGAAGTCCATTCGGCCCACGGTTTTTGCCGCCATTCCACCGTCGGCGGCTCTCTGCAAAAAACGGAAGTGGGCTTACTCACTCTTCCTCAACGGTTTATCGGATTATAGCACGCTGCTTTAGCGCTGTCAAGTAACAACTTTCTCCGCTTTGCCCGTCCGAGACGCTTTCCGGCACGGCGCGGCGGTTACGAGCGCAAGAACTCCTCCGGATCGACCGCGTCGCCGTCCTTCGTAACGGAAAAGTGCAGGTGCGGCGCCTGGGCGGACTCGATCAGCGCCGTGCTGCCCACAGCGCCGATGATCTGCCCCGCCGAGACGTACTGCCCCGGTGTTACCGCCGTATCGGGGCGGAGATTGGCGTAGGTGGTCTGATACCCGTCGTCGTGCGAAAGGACGACCGTCGTTCCCATCAGATCGTCGTTCGCAACGGAAACCACCGTACCGGACATAGCCGCCACGACGCTGTCGCCCTCGGCAGCGGCCATATCAATGCCGTCGTGCGTGCGCCAGTCGCCCAGCGTTTCGCTGTATCGCAGCTCGCTGACCGAAAAAGCCGCCACCGTCTCACCCGGCACCGGCTCGACGATCAGGCGGGGCGGCTCCGCGGGAACGGCCGCCTGCACGGGGGCGTCCACATAAATCGGAAGCTCCAGAACGTTTTGTACCGGCTCTGCCGGCTCGACCGGTTCAACGGGCGCGCTTGCCTGCTCCTGCACGGTCGGCTGCGAGGGCATGACGAACGCATCCAGGGGTTGTTCCTCCGTCGTCTCCGGCGCGGCGGATACGCCTTGCGCCGGTTTTTCCTCCGGTTGGCGCGAGATCAATTTTCCGTAGCCTATGACGGCCAGCGCCGTTATGCCGAGAGCCAGCACGACGGTCAGCCCCGTCGCGCCTAAGCCGCGCCGGGCGCGGCGACCGTTATTCTCACTCATATTCTGCCCTTTCCGCCGCGAGGTGCGGCTGCATAATTGCCCCTTCGGGCTTTGGCGATAGTTTGTGCGCAATTGCGCGATTTTAAACCTGCGGCGCAAAAAAAGATCGGCCGCGCCGGAGGGCGGCAAAAAGAAAAACGGCGGGGCCATACTCTCGTATGGCCCCGCCGTTTGACGGTTTATTTACTTGGTAATCAGCGTCTGGCCGTCCATCTCCTCCGGCTGCGCCAGGCCCATCACGTCCAGGATCGTGGGCGCGATATCCGCCAGGCGTCCGGGGCGCAGCTCCGTCCCCGCGCCGCAGAGAATAAAGGGGACGCGGTTGGTGGTGTGCGCCGTCATGGGGCTGACGCCGTCGCTTTGGAGCATCTGCTCGGCGTTGCCGTGGTCGGCGGTGATCATGGCGATGCCGCCCATCTTCAGCGTGGCGTCCACCACCTTGCCCACGCATTCGTCCACGGTTTCCACCGCCTTGACCGCCGCGTCGTAAACGCCGGTGTGTCCGACCATATCGCAGTTGGCAAAGTTGAGGATGATGACGTCATAGTTGCCCGAGAGGATCCGCTCGACACACTTGTCCGCTACTTCGTAGGCGCTCATCTCCGGCTGAAGGTCGTAGGTTGCGACCTTCGGGGAGGCGACGAGCACGCGATCCTCGCCAGGATACTGCATCTCCACGCCGCCGTTAAAGAAGAAGGTAACGTGCGCGTACTTCTCGGTCTCGGCAATGCGAAGCTGCGTCATGTTCATCTTGCTCAGATATTCGCCCAGGCCGTTTTCCACGCGGATGCGCGGGAACGCGACCGAGACGTTGGGCATGGTGGCGTCATACTCGGTATTGCACACGTAGGTAACGGGGAAAAACTCGCGCTGGAACCCATCAAAAGCGGGATCGACAAACGCGCGCGTAATTTCGCGGGCGCGGTCAGGCCGGTAGTTGAAGAAAATAATGCTGTCGTGATCGGAGATCACGCCGTCCTTATCACATACGATCGGCTCGACAAATTCGTCCGTTACGCCGTTGCGATAGGATTCCTCAATCGCGGCGACGGGATCGGGATTCTGCACGCCCTCGCCGTAGACCAGCGCGTCGTAGGCGCGCTCGAGCCGCTCCCAGCGCTTGTCGCGGTCCATGGCGTAATAGCGCCCCATGACCGTGGCGATCTTGCCCACGCCCAGCTCGGCGCACTTTTTCTGTGTGCGGGCGACGAAGTCTTTGCCGGAGGTGGGCGGCGTATCGCGCCCGTCCAGAAAGGCGTGGATATACACGCGCTCCAGTCCCTTAATGCTGGCCATCTTCAGCAGTGCGTAGAGGTGGGAAAGCGTAGAATGCACGCCGCCGTCGGAATGGAGCCCGTACAGGTGCAGCGCAGAGCCGTACCGGAGGCAGGCGTCCATCGCCGCGTTGTAAGCGGGATTTTCAAAAAACGAGCCGTCCTCGATCGCGCGGGTGATGCGGGGCAAATCCTGGAATACGACGCGCCCGCCGCCGATGTTCGTATGCCCCACCTCGCTGTTGCCCATCTGCCCCTCCGGCAGGCCGACGTCCAGGCCCGACGCAGAGAGCGTCGTGTGCGCGTATTCGGCAAACAGTCTGTCCAATACGGGGGTCTTCGCCCCGCGCACCGCGTTGCCCTTTCTATCCTCAGACAGGCCGAAGCCGTCCATAATAATCAATGTGGTTGGAGTTTTGTTCATGTCAGTCTCCTTCTGGGCGCGTAGCGCCTGTGCCGTTTCAATTCTGATTCGCCGCGTGGATGATGGCCATCAACTGATCCGCCTGGAGCGACGCGCCGCCGATCAAACCGCCGTCGATGTCTTCGTGTGCGAGAAGCTCCGCGGCGTTGTCCGGCTTCATTGAGCCGCCGTACTGAATCGTTACGCTGCGGGCGATCCTCGCGCCGTAGAGCGAGCGGATCGTGGCGCGGATAAAGGTGCAAACCTCCGCCGCCTGCTCGCCTGTGGCGGTCTTACCGGTGCCGATGGCCCAGATCGGCTCGTAGGCGATCACGCAGCGGCGCGCCTGCTCGCCGCTCACCCCGGCAAGCGCGGACTTGACCTGCAGGGCGATCAGCTCCATCGTAACGCCCATCTCGCGCTGCTCCAGCGACTCACCCACGCAGATGATGGGGTTCAGCCCTGCGCCCAGCGCGGCGCGCACCTTGCGATTGACGATGGCGTCCGTCTCCCCAAAGAGCGCGCGGCGCTCGCTGTGGCCGACGATCACGTAGCGCACGCCAAGATCCGCGAGCATCGGCGCGGATACCTCGCCGGTGTAAGCGCCGCTGCTTTCAAAGTGGACGTTTTGTGCGCCAATCGCCACACGGCTGTCCTTAAAGGCGCGCAGCGCGGCGGCAATGTCTACCGCCGGCACGCACAGCACCACATCGCACCACTTGCTCTTGGGCAGCAGCGCCTTGAACTCCTCGGCAAACGCCTTCGTTGCAGTGGCGGTTTTGTTCATTTTCCAGTTTCCGGCAATGATCGTTTTGCGATATCTGCGATTCATGATCTTTCTGCTCTCCTACTATATCCATATATATTTATGTGTTTTTGCTTAAAGTATACCCGGCGGGTGAATCGCCCCGCGCGTCGCTGCCTGGCATGAGGTCCTCACTTGTCCAGCAGGCAGGCTACGCCCGGCAGCGTCCCCCGTGGGACGCCCCTTATTGCATGACGCGCTCACGCGCGGCTCCCTCGCCTGCGCTCGGTCGCGTCGCTGCCTGGCACGAGGTCCTCACTTGTCCAGCAGGCAGGCTACGCCCGGCAGCGTCCCCCGTGGGACGCCCCTTATTGCATGACGCGCTCACGCGCGGCTCCCTCGCCTGCGCTCGGTCGCGTCGCTGCCTGGCACGAGGTCCTCACTTGTCCAGCAGGCAGGCTACGCCCGGCAGCGTCCCCCGTGGGACGCCCCTTATTGCATGACGCGCTCACGCGCGGCTCCCTCGCCTGCGCTCGGTCGCGTCGCTGCCTGGCACGAGGTCCTCACTTGTCCAGCAGGCAGGCTACGCCCGGCAGCTCCTTGCCCTCGAGGAATTCCAGAGAGGCGCCGCCGCCGGTGGAGATGTGGGTGATGCGGTCAGCAAAGCCGAGCTGCTCGGCCGCCGCCGCGCTGTCGCCGCCGCCGATGATGGTTACCGCGCCGGACTCCGCCAGCGCCTTGGCCATGGCCTTGGTGCCCTCGGCAAACCTCGGGAACTCAAAAACGCCCATCGGCCCGTTCCAAACGATCGTGCCCGCGCCCTTGACGGCATCGCAAAAGATCTCGATGGTCTTCGGGCCGATATCCATGCCCATCATATCCGCAGGAATCTGCATCACGTCCACGACCACCGGCTCTGCATCCGCAGAGAACTCCCTGGCGGCCACGGTGTCGACCGGCAGCAGCAGCTTCACGCCGCGCGTTTTGGCCTTTTCGATCATCTCCAGCGCATAGTCCAGCTTGTCGGCCTCCAGCAGGGAGTTGCCGATCTCGCCGCCGCGTGCCTTGGCAAAGGTGTAGGCCATGCCGCCGCCGATGATGATGGTATCCGCCTTTTCCAGCAGGTTCGCAATCACGCCGAGCTTGTCGCTGACCTTCGCGCCGCCGAGCACGGCCACGAAGGGGCGCTTGGGATCGTTGAGCGCTTTGCCCATCACGTCCAGCTCGCGCGCGACCAGCAGGCCGGACACGGCGGGCAGATACGCGGCAATACCGGCGGTGGAGGCGTGCGCACGGTGGACGGTGCCGAAGGCGTCGGAAACATAGACGCCGTCTGCGCCGGCCAGGTCGGCCATGGCCTTGGCCAGAGCCGGATCGTTTTTGGTCTCGCCCTTTTCAAAGCGGGTGTTCTCCAGCAGCATGATCTGGCCGCTTTGCAGGGCGGCGGCCTTCGCACGGGCGTCCTCGCCCACCACGTCGGCGGCAAAGATGACCTCCTGCCCCAGCAGCTGGCTGAGCCGTTCGGCCACAGGCGCCAGCGTCAGCTTGCGCAGGGACTTCTTCCACTCCTCCTCCGTAATATCGGCCTCATTCTTGCCCTTTTCCACCTGCTTTTTCACGTAGGAAGCAAAGGTGGCCGCCGGCTTGCCCAGATGGGAGCAGGCAATCACCGCCGCGCCGTTTTCGAGCAGATAGCGGATGGTAGGCAGGGCGGCGACGATGCGCTTGTCGCTGGTGATCTCCCCGGTCTTTTTGTCCTGCGGCACGTTGAAATCGCAGCGCAGCAGCACCTTCTTGCCCTTCACGTCCACGTCGTAGATGGTCTTTTTGCTGTAATTCATAGCAGTTCCTCCTATTCAAAGCTCACAGATTGTCCTTATGGCATCTGCGCCATCTCACCCGTGCCGCTCAGTCCGGGAAAACCCGTCTGGCGCAGCGCCTCGTAAGTGAGAATGGCGACGGAGTTGCTCAAATTCAGGCTGCGTGCCTGCGCGCGCATGGGCAGGCGGATGCAGCGGGAGAAATAGCGCGTGCGAAACCACTCCGGCAAGCCGGCGGTTTCCTTCCCGAAAAACAGCCAGCAGCCGTCTCGAAACGCAGCCGCGCAATAGCTCTGCGGCGCCTTGGTGGTGGCAAGCCAGCAATCCTCTCCGGCTTCCGGATGACGGGCAAACAGCTCGTCCAGATTCTCGTATACGCGGACGTCCACCAACGGCCAGTAGTCCAGCCCCGCGCGCTTGACCGCGCGATCCGAAATGTCAAATCCCAGCGGCTTGACCAGGTGCAGTCTGCTGCCCGTTGCGGCGCAGGTGCGGGCAATATTACCGCAGTTTTGGGGGATTTCCGGCTCGACCAGGACGATATTGAGCATAAAAGCGCTTGCCCCCTCCATCGGAAAGTTTTTTTATTATAGTACGAAAAGTTTACAAAATCAACCGGAAAAAGCAGTTTTTTAAACATTATTTTTGTAAAACCGGACGCTCTCATACGTCTTCAAAAATTTTTCCGAAAATTTGCCGGAAAAGGTGGATTTTTGCTTTGCTTCTGCTATAATAACAGTAACTATATTCAGTCAAAGGGGGAATATCCGATGGATCGCAAGATTTCCATTCTCTTCATGCCGGACGATATTGCCTGCACGGAGGAGAAAACGCCGCTGATGCTGCAATCCGTCCTGTTCTGTCCCATCCTGACGTGGATGTGTCTGGAGCTGGCCGGATTGGGCGTTGAGCGGCTTTTTATTGTCTCCGACGTTAAAGCGCACGAGCAGATGCGCCCCTACGTCCCCGCAGGCATGGACGTAACCTTCGTGGATGGGGCGAACCACGCGCGCGAGCTGCTGTCGCTGCTGGAAAACGAGCAGGGCGAGGCGATCGTCGTCAACGGCGTGGTGCTGCCGGTGGGCGTGTTTTCCGGCGGCGCGGTATACCGCGCGCCGACGCAGGCCTGCTGCGACGTGCTGCGCGAGCAGGGCGCGTTTGCCGCCTTTCCCAAGGGTGTGGAGATCATGAAGGGCTTCCTGCCCGTGGGCGACGGCGAGGAACTGCGCGCTACCCAGGCGATGTGCCGCCAGAAAATTCTGGAAAAGCACCTCAGCCGCGACGTGATCGTCATGGACCCCAACACCACTTATATCGACCCGCGCGTGAAGATCGGCGCGGGGACGACGATCCTGCCCGGCACGATCCTGCGGGGCGAGACCGTGATTGGGGAAAACTGCATGATCGGCCCCAACGCCATGGTCAACGCCTGTACGGTTGGGGATGAGACGACGATCAACGCCTCCCAGACCAACGAAAGCCGCATCGGCAGCCACACCACGGTCGGCCCCTTCGCCTACGTCCGTCCCGGCAGCACGATCGGCGACCACGTGCGCGTGGGCGACTTTGTGGAGATCAAAAACAGCGTCATCGGCAACGGCACCAAGATCTCGCATCTGACCTACATCGGCGATTCCGACGTGGGCGAGCGCATCAATTTCGGCTGCGGCACGGTAACGACCAATTACGACGGGTTCAAAAAATACCGCTGCACGATTGAAGACGACGCTTTTATCGGCTGCAACACCAATCTGATCGCACCGGTAACCGTGGGCAAGGGCAGCTATATCGCTGCCGGCTCCACCATCACCGACGACGTGCCGGAGGATGCGCTGGCCGTCGCCCGCAGCAAGCAGACCAATAAGGAGCGGTGGGCGGCGCGCCGCCGCAAGCTCTTTGGGGAATAATCAACAATCATTGAAAAACATATACAGAAGAGGAGTGCATTACCATGATTTCTCACGGCAAAGACATCAAGATCTTCACCGGCAACGCCAATCCCCAGCTGGCGGCGGACATCTGCAAGATCATCGGCACCAAGCTCGGCGAGGTCGAGGTTAAAAGCTTTGCGGATGGCGAGGTTTCCGTCTCCATGTATGAGACCGTGCGCGGAAGCGACGTGTTCCTCGTCCAATCCACCTGCAAGCCCGTCAACAACAACTTGATGGAGCTGCTGATCATGATCGACGCCTGCCGCCGTGCCTCTGCCGGCCGCATCACCGCGGTCATCCCCTACTTCGGCTACGCCCGTCAGGACCGCAAGGCCAAGTCCCGCGACCCCATCTCCGCGAAGCTCGTTGCCAACATGCTCGTGGCCGCCGGTGCGGACCGCGTGCTGACCATGGACCTGCATGCCGCGCAGATCCAGGGCTTCTTTGATATCCCCGTGGACAATCTGTTCGGCAACCCCGTTTTCGTGGACTACTACGCCAAGAAGTTCGGCGACCGCTGCGAGGATATGGTCGTCGTCTCGCCCGACGTCGGCTCCGTCGCCCGCGCGCGTATGTTCGCACAGAAACTGCATATGGGCCTTGCCATCGTGGACAAACGCCGTCAGAAGGCCAATGAGTGCGAGGTGATGAACGTCATCGGCGACGTGGCGGGCAAGGAGTGCATCCTCTTCGACGACATGGTGGATACCGCCGGCTCGCTGTGCAACGCGGCCAAAGCGGTCGTCGAGGTCGGCGGCGCTTCCAAGGTCTACGCCTGCGCGTCCCACGGCGTGCTCTCCGGTCCCGCCATCGACCGCCTGGAGGCCAGCAATATCGAGGAGCTTGCCCTGCTCGATACGATCCCCGCGCATACGGAGGCCGCGCGCGGCCGCATCAAGTACCTGACCGTCGCGCCCATGTTCGCTGAGGCGATCGAGCGCACCTATCAGGAAATTTCCATTGCGAAGCTGTTCAACTGATCTACCCCGGCAGGGCGGAGGAGGCGTCTCTTTTGCCCTGCCTTTTTCTTGTGAGGAACACCATGGCTCTTTTTGCAAAACGCTCTGGCGGCGCCGAGTGGCTGCTGGTATGTCTGGGCAACTACGGGCAGAAATATGAGAATACGCGCCACAACATCGGCTTTATGGCGGCCGACCGGCTGGCGGAACAGCGAAACCTTCGCTGCAACCGGCTGCGTTTTCGCGCGCTGACGGAGCTGATCGACTTCGGCGGGGCGCGCGTGCTGCTGATGAAGCCGCAAACCTATATGAACCTCTCCGGCGAGGCGGTGGGCGAGGCGGCGCGGTTTTATAAGCTCCCACCGGAGCGCGTGCTGGTGATCTCCGACGACGTATCGCTCCCTCTGGGGAAGCTGCGCGTGCGCGGCAGCGGCAGCGCCGGCGGGCACAACGGCCTGAAGAATATCATCGCCCACCTGGGCAGCGACGCCTTTCCCCGCGTGAAGGTCGGCGTCGGCGCGCCGGACAATCCGGACTACGACATGGTGGACTGGGTGATCGGCACCTTTTCCGCCGGCGAGCGGAAAATCGTCAATACGTCGCTCGACCGCGCGCTGGAGGCCGCGGAATGCGTCATCGCCGAGGGGGTAAACGCGGCGCAGAACCGGTTTAACTGATCCGCTTGCCGGCACGCCGTCCGGCCGGCGCAAAATGCAAAAGTGGTATTTACTTTCCGCGGCGAGACTATTATAATAATATAAGTTTGCAACAGACGGGTACGGCACACGCATCCTCCCGGTGCGTCGTGTCGCGCCCTTTCGTGCGTTTTGCGGAAAGGAGGGGATGCGCATGGAACCGCTCAACCGGGCGATCGCCGGACTGCCGGAGGTACAGGAGCTGCTGCTCCAGCTGGACGCCGGGCGCAGTCCCGTCGCCGTCTCCGGCCTCTCCGCAGTGCATCGCGCGCTTCTCGCCGCAGCGCTGCACCGGGCAACCGGACGCCCCATCGTGCTGCTTTGCGCCGACGAGGGCGAGGGAGGGCACATGGCAGGCGATCTGCAGGCCCTCACCGGCGAGACCCCCGCGCTGCTGTTCGCGCGCGAATGGCAGCTGCGCGACCGCGTTTCCGCCTCTCACGGCTTTGAGCAGCAGCGCCTCGGCACGCTCTTTGCGCTATCCGTCGGCCATGCGCCGATCCTGGTTGCAACGGTGGACGGCATGATGCAGCGCACACTGCCGCCCGTTGCCCTGCGCGCCGCGGCGCTTACACTCAAGCCCGGAGACGTGCATTCCATCCAGGCGCTTGCCCGCGCCCTTGGCGCGGCGGGCTACGTCCGCACCGAGCAGGTGGAGGGCGTGGGGCAATACGCCGTGCGCGGCGGCATTCTGGATATCTGGTCGCCGCTGGCCGAACCGGTGCGCGTGGAGTTTTTCGACGACGAGATCGACGCGATGGGCACGTTCGACGTCGCCACGCAGCGCCGCACGAAAAACGTGAACTGTCTGACGGTCCTGCCCGCGGCGGAGGTCTTGCCCGACGCCGCCGAGGGCGGCCGGGAGTCCCTGATGGCGCGGCTGGCGCACGCGGCAAAACAGCTCGACAAAAAGGGCGGCGAAGCCACCGCCAAAACGCTGCGCGCCGACCTTGCCCGGCTGGAACAGGGCCGGCCGCTGGGCGGCACGGACCGGTATCTGACCGCGTGCTACCCCACGCCGGTGAGCGCGGCGGACTATCTTCCGCCCGATGCGCTGGTCCTCGTGAGCGACGGGGCGCGCGTCCTGGAGCGGGCAAAAAACTTCCTCTGGGAGCTGCAGCAGGACGCAGAACCGCTGATCGAAACCGGCGAGCTATCCGGCGCGTTTGCAGAGGTTTCTCTCTCCGTTGAAGCGCTGGGCGCACAGCTTTCCGCCTTTCCGATGGCACTGCTTGACAGCCTGCCCACCTCGCGCAATTTTGCCACACCGAAGGCGCTTTTGAGTGTCAACGCCCGCCAACTGCCCTCTTACGGCGGCAGTCTGGAAACCGCTGCGGGCGAGATGGCGCAGTATCTTGCCGGCGGCAGCGGCGTGCTGGTGCTGTGCGGCAACGAAACGCGCGGCAAAAACCTGCTGCGGCTGCTCTCCGAGCGCGGCATCCACGCCCGCCCCGACCTGAAAGGCGAGGCCCTCCCCCGTCCCGGCGAGGTGAGCGTGAGCCTTGGCGCGCTGAGTGCGGGCTGCGAATTCCCGCAGCTGCACCTGGTCATTCTGACCGAGGGACAATTGACCGCGCCGCTGTCCGGGCGCAAGCGCCCGGCCCGTCCGCGGCAGGACGGCAGCCGTCAAAAGCTGCAATCCTATGCCGATCTCTCCCCCGGCGATCTCGTGGTGCACGTGCATCACGGCATCGGCCGCTTTGCCGGAATCGAGCGTATGCGCGTGGAGGGGGTGGAGAAGGATTACGTCAAAATCAATTACGCCGGAAACGACTGCCTCTACGTCCCTGCCACGCAGCTTGACCTCGTTTCCAAATACATCGGCGGCGGCGAGGACGAGGAGGGTGGGCGCACCAAGCTCAATAAGCTCGGCGGTACGGAATGGGCGCGCGCCAAGACGCGCGCCAAGGCCGCGGCGAAGGATCTTGCCAAGGGCCTTATCGCCCTGTATGCCGAGCGGCAGCGCCGCCCCGGCTTCGCGTTTTCCCCGGATTCACCCTGGCAGCGCGAGTTTGAGGACGCCTTCGACTTTGCCGAGACCGACGACCAGCTGCGCGCCATCGAAGAGATCAAGGCCGATATGGAGCGCAAAACGCCGATGGACCGCTTGCTGTGCGGCGACGTGGGCTACGGCAAAACCGAGGTCGCGCTGCGCGCGGTGATGAAATGCATTCTCGACGGCAAGCAGGCCGCGCTGCTCGTGCCCACCACGGTGCTTGCCCAGCAGCACTACGCCACCGCCGTCAACCGCTTCCGCTCCTTCCCCGTAACGATCGAGGTGCTCTCGCGCTTCCGAACGCCGCAGCAAAAAAAGAAAGTGCTGGAGGAGACGGCGGCCGGCCGCGTGGATCTGCTCATCGGCACGCACAGCCTGCTGCAAAAAAACATGCGTTTTCACGATCTCGGATTGCTGATCATCGACGAGGAGCAGCGCTTCGGCGTAACGCACAAGGAAAAGCTGCGGGAGCTTGCCCGTCAGGTGGACACGCTGACGCTGACCGCCACGCCGATCCCCCGCACGCTGAACATGGCGCTGAGCGGGATCCGCGATATGTCCACGATTGAAATGCCGCCGTCCGACCGCCAGCCGGTGCAGACCTACGTGCTCGAGCACGACTGGGGCGTGATTGCCGATGCGATCCGCCGCGAGCTTTCCCGCGGCGGGCAGGTCTACTATCTGCACAACCGCGTGGAGACCATCGACCGCTGCGCGCTCAAGCTGCGCTCCCTGCTGGGCGAAGAGGTCAGCATTGCCGTGGCACACGGCAAGATGGACGAGCGCACGCTCTCGTCCGTGATGCACCAGATGACCGGCGGCGAGATTCAGGTGCTGGTGTGCACCACGATCATCGAAACCGGCATCGACATCTCCAACGTCAACACGCTGATTATCGAGGACGCGGACCGGCTGGGCCTCGCCCAGCTGCATCAGCTCCGCGGGCGCATCGGGCGCAGTGCGCGCCGCGCCTACGCCTACATGACCTACCGCCAGGGCAAGATCCTCACGGAGGTCGCCGCCAAGCGGCTGACCGCGATCCGCGAGTACGCCGAGTTCGGCTCCGGTTTCCGCATTGCGATGCGCGATCTGGAGATCCGCGGCGCGGGCAACCTGCTGGGGCCTGAGCAGTCGGGCTACATGATGAGCGTGGGCTACGATATGTATTTGCAGCTTTTGGAGGAGGCCGTGCTGGAAGAGCGCGGCGAGAAGAAAAAAGCGCGCGCCGATTGCAGCGCAGACCTCACCATCTCGGCCAACCTGCCGGAGAGCTATATCCCCTCCGCCGAGCAGCGCATGGACGTCTATCGCCGCATTGCGGCACTGCGCACGCAGGAGGAGTCCCGCGATCTGCTCGACGAGCTGATGGACCGCTACGGCGATCCGCCCAAGAGCGTGCTGGCGTTGCTGGACGTGGCGCTGCTGCGCACCGCCGCGTCCGAGGTGGGCGTGTGCGACGTAACCCAGCGCGGCGATACGCTGACGCTCTCGTTCGGAGCGGAGTTCCCGGTCGAGGCGGTCATGCGCGTTTGCACCGCGCCGAAAAACAAGCGCCGCCTGACGCTGCGCGCCGGAACGGAGCCAAAACTCGCGCTTCGACTCAAGTCCGGTGAAGACGTCGTACAAAGCGCGCTGGATCTGATCGAGGATCTGCGCGTTCATTGTGAAAGTTCAGAGAAATGAGGAGCAAACCATGTTGAAAAAACGTATTTTATCCCTGCTGGTTGCCGTCGCGGCAGGCGCGGCCCTTTTCCTTGGCGTCAACCTGCTCTCTCCTTCGCTGCCGGAGGGCAGCATCCGGGAAGGCCTGGTCTACGAGTCCACCGGCATCTGCCCGGACACGGCGCTGCTGCGCATTGAGGACAACGACGCCAGCGCCGACCTGTACGCCTTCTGGCTGGGCAGCACCTGCTCCCAACTGGACGCTATGCTGCAATCCTACACCGGCGCCGCGCTGGATTTCAGCGGCACGCTGCCCAACGGTGAGAGCGTGCTGAGCTTCGTAAAGGACGATGCGCTCCAGGCGGTCAAGCAGCAGTTGGTGCTGGAAAACCTGGCCAAAAAGTACGGCATCGCGCTCACGGAGGAGGATCAGCAGGCGCTTGCACAGCAGCGCGAGCAGTTCGTTTCCGGTCTCGGCAGCGAGGAGGCGTACCTTGCCGAGCTCGATAAGCTGGGCCTGCGCGAGGAGACTTACGACCGCATCCGCAGCGCGGACTACCTGTTCACGCAGCTCTATCGCCTCTTCTCCACGCCGGGCAGCGCGATCGCGCCGACGGAGGACGAGCTGGCCGCCTTTGCCGCCGAGCAGGGCTATATCACGGCCGACCACATCCTGCTGATGACCATGGATCCCGCCAGCGGCACGCCCCTGGACGAGGCGGCTGCAGCGGAAAAGCGCGCCACGGCGGAGCGGCTGCTCGAAGCGCTCCGGGCCAGCGAGGATCCCGCCGCGCTCTTTGCCTCCCTTGCCGACGAGTACAGCGAGGACACCGGCCGCGCATCCAATCCGGACGGCTACACCTTTAACGAAGACAGCGGCTTTATCGACGAGTTTACCGACGCAGCCAACGCTCTTGCCGAAGGGGAAATCAGCGAAATCGTGGAGAGCACGTACGGCTACCACATCCTGCTGCGCAAGCCGCTGGATCGGCAGGCGGCGGCGCAGGCCGTGCAGCCGGATTATTTCAACGACTTCTTCCAAAAGGCCGTAGACGGCGCGCGCGTCGTTACCAGCGACGCACTTGAGCAGATCGACGTTCCCGCCTTCTACGAGGCGCTCACTGCGGCGCAGGCCGTCGGCTGAGCGGCATGCCGGGGCTTTTGCTCCCGCCCGCAGGCTGCGCAAAACGCGCCCTTGCGGTTCGTCCGCCGGCAGATTGCCCGAAAAAGTCGCGTTTTGGCGGGAAACCGCTGCATTTTGCAGTTGATTTTTCGCATTGACCTGTGTATAATTGATTTGTTGGGTTTTTATAACACGGTAGATTACTATTTATTTATAATTTATAAGGAGAAACACCATGAAAGATCTGTACGTTGTCAACTGCTGCCGCACCGCCGTTGGTTCCTTTGGCGGTTCCCTCAAGAACACGCCCGCTGCCGATATGGGCGCCATCGTCGTCAAGGAAGCCCTCAAGCGCGCCAACGTCGCCCCCGAGAACGTGGACGAGCTGATGTTCGGCTGCATCCTCACCGCCGGTCTGGGCCAGAACGTCGCCCGTCAGGTCGGCGTCAAGGCCGGTCTGCCCTACAGTGTGCCCGCTTACACCGTCGGCATGGTCTGCGGCTCCGGCATGAAGGCCGTGATCGAGGCTGCCCGCGCGATCCTCGCCGGCGACGCCAACATCGTTGTCTGCGGCGGCACCGAGAACATGAGCGCCGCTCCCTTTGCCTCCTTTGACTCCCGCTGGGGCGCCCGCATGGGCGACAAGAAGCTGGTCGACACCATGATCAAGGACGGCCTGTGGGATGCGTTCAACAACTATCATATGGGCACCACCGCCGAGAACATCTGCGACGTGTGGGGCATCACCCGCGAAGAGCTCGACGCCTTCGGCGTTGCCTCCCAGCAGAAGACCGAGGCCGCGCAGGCTGCCGGCCGTTTTGACGACGAGATCGTCCCCGTCCCGGTCAAGGTCAAGAAGGAGATCGTCGATTTCAAGCGCGACGAGTTCCCCCGTGCCGGCTCCACCATGGAGGGCATGGCGAAGCTCAAGGGCGCGTTCCCCGTCGGCCCCGAGGGGGTTGAGGACGAGGTCGTCCACACCTTCGAGCCTGCCGGCATCCACGAAGCTGACACCCGCAAGCACGTTCAGCGCGTGACCGCCGGCCAGGCCTCCGGCATCAACGACGGCGCTGCCGCCATCGTTCTCGCCTCCGGCGAGGCCGTTGAGAAGTACGGCCTCAAGCCCATGGCCAAGCTGATCGGCTGGGGCCAGGGCGGCGTCGATCCCAAGATCATGGGCGTCGGTCCCGTTCCCGCTTCCCGTCAGGCCATGGCCAAGGCCGGCGTGACCATCGACGATATCGACCTCGTCGAGGCCAACGAAGCCTTCGCCGCTCAGTCCATCGCTGTCGCCCGCGAGCTCGGCTTTGACATGAGCAAGGTCAACGTCAACGGCGGCGCGATCTCCATCGGCCACCCCGTCGGCGCTTCCGGCGCGCGCATCATCGTCACGCTGCTGCACGAGATGCTCAAGCGCGACAACGTCAAGAAGGGCCTTGCCACGCTGTGCATCGGCGGCGGCCAGGGCGTTGCCACCGTCTTCGAAAAGTGCTAAAATTAATTCAAAAAAGGGCCCTGCCCTTTTTTGAGTAGGATTGCACTCCGCTCATCGCACGATTTGTCTTGCGCGCAAGGCCAAATCGCACGTTCGCTCCGCGAGAAGTGTATTTTCTGACGCGCATGTCGTCAGAAAATACGATCGCTGATTCTTTCGCGGCTGCGGCCGCGAAACAGCGCAAGGCTATCTGCTAAGCTGAAAAGGATCGGCTCATGAGAGCCGATCCTTTTTTATCCGGTGTTCCAACCCGTGGTTGGAAAGAAAGTTGCCTGATTCAACTACGCCGTCATTGAAAAACAGCGGCAGCTAAGCGTACACTGAGGGTGCAGCTGCAAGAAACCGCAAGGAGGCTTCGGCAGGAAGAATTATGCCGAAAAAGATGCCGTTTCGCTCGCCGCTGACGCGGCAGCAGCGAAACACGACGATTATCCTCCATGCTGGGGGATGACCGATATCTGTTTGCACGCGAAAGCGTATGGAGGAATGATCTATGGAAATGATTTGCTTCGGCGCGCGCATCGCACAGCGCCGCCGCGAAAAAGGAATGACCCAGGAGGCGCTGGCAAACGCCCTTGGCGTGACGAACCAGGCCGTGTCCAAATGGGAGGCGGACCAGTGCTGTCCCGACGTGCAGCTTTTGCCCGCGCTGGCCGACACGCTGGGCTTCACCCTCGACGAGCTGTTTGGCCGTGAGACTCCCCATACCGATGCCGCGCCGGAGAGCGCGGTCGGCGGTCTGCCCTGGGCGGATGACGATTCGCTCCACGCGGTGCTCTTCCGCGGGCACTCTCTGCTCATGCCGCGCGACGGGACGGTCCGCTTCGACCGCTACGACCGCGAGCGGGACAAGGTAGAACTGCACTTTTCCGGCAGCGTGCGCGACATCGAAAGCGACTTTGCCGTGGTGTGCAAAGACTGCACGATTGCCGGCGACGTGCGCGCCAATGAGAGTGTAAGCTGCGGCGACGTCGGCGGCAGCGTCACCGCAGGCGACGGTGTGAACTGCGGCAGCGTCGGCGGCGACGCGCACGCAAACGACGGTATGAACTGCGGCGACGTGACCGGCAGCGTCAGCGCGGGCGACAGCGTGTACTGCGGCAATGTGGGCGGCAGCGTGCGCGCCGGGGACGGCGTGACCTGCGGCAACGTGGGCGGCGACGTGACCGCGGGCGACGGTGTCCGCTGCGCCAGTATTCACGGTAATGTGTCCTCGTCGGACGGCGTCCGTGCCGTGATGGACAGCGTCTCGGACACCCTCTCGTCCGTTGCAGAGCGTCTTCGCCGCAGCGGACTGTGATCTTCCGAAAAAAAGGGCCGGCTTTGCAGCTGCAAAGCCGGCCCTTTCTGCCGGATTCATCGTTCTTCGCCGCTTCCCTCCGTCACGCAGCGGTAAAAGCCCGCCAGGGCTAGGCCCAGATACGGCTGGAGAAAGGCGCGCAGGCAGCCGATCAGCACCCCTTCAAGCGCCAGCGCCGCAAGCGAACCCGCCAGAGAGTCGGGAAACAGCGGCCAGATCAGCGTCTCCACCGCCACGCCTGCCACGAGCACGCCGAGCACCTGCGGCAAAAAGCCGACCGTCAGCGCCAGCAGCTCCAGCTTGTGCCCCACCATCCGCTCCCGGCTGCGGCGCATGGCCGTCAGCGCGTTCGCATCCGGCTCCTCACAAAGGATCAGCGGGGCGAGGGCATAGCACATGCCGAAATACAGGCCCGGCAGGAAAAACATCGACGCGCCGAGGATCACCAGACCGTTGATCATGATCTGCAGCAGCACCACCTGCCCGGCAAAGGAGAGGGGATCAAAGATGCTGCGCGCGCCCGGTCCCTCGCCGCGATGCAGGCGCAGGCAGTAGTGCTGGTAGCCGGTAAGCAGCACAAGGCTGACCAGGCTTGCCAGAATGCCCGGATAGGAGATGGAAATGCTCATCTCCGCCAGGCTGATCCGCCTGCCCAGCAGCGTGTCCGACACGACGCGGATCTCCGAGAGCAGCAACGACAGCGCCAAAAGCAGCGCCGTCGTCTTCACGGCGGCATAATCGTTCGCGCGCACCAGCGCTCTGGCCTCGCTGCGGAGGCGCTGCAGATCCATTCGCTCCGTCATGATACTCCCTCCCCATCCGCCGCCGCGGCGGTTATTTATGCGTCTGATCTTACCACAGCCCCTCCGGGCGCGTCAAGCGCGCATTGCCGCACACTTTACCGCTGGCGCGCATAAAATGGACGGGGCGACTTCTACGTCCGCCCCCGTCGTTTTTCGATATTATTCGTCAAAAATACGCAAATACCACAAGATGTATCTGGACATTCCGCGCCAAGTGTTATATAATTTGTACGATTATGGGGTATTTTGCATTCCCCGAGTTGTAAATGAGGTGAAGTCAATGGCAAAAGCATTTTTCGGCGGCGTCCATCCCAACGATAGGAAGGCTGCCACCAACGAAAAGGCTATCGAGCAACTTGCGCCGCCGGCACAGGTCGTCATCCCGATGTCCATGCACTTCGGCGCACCATGTACTCCGCTGGTTCAAAAGGGCGACCACGTGAAGATCGGTCAGAAGATCGGTGAATTCAAAGGGCTCGGCGCTCCCATCCACGCCAGCGTTTCCGGCACGGTTGCGGCGGTCGAGCCGCGTCCCTACTCCATGGGCGGCAAGATCACGTCCGTGGTGATCGACAACGATTTCCTCGATGAGATCAGCGAAGAGGTCCAGGCCCCGGCCGATCCCGACGCGCTGAGCGTGGAGGAGATGGTCGAGATCGTGAAGAACGCCGGCATCGTCGGTATGGGCGGCGCAACGTTCCCGACCCACGTAAAGATTTCCGGCGGCATCGGCCAGGTCAAAACGGTCATCATCAACGGCGCCGAGTGCGAGCCCTACATCACCGGAGACCATCGTGCCATGCTGGAGCGGCCGGAGGAGATTATCGGCGGCTGCTGCTACCTGGCCAAGATGTTCGGTGTGGAAAAGGTCATCATCGGCGTGGAGGACAACAAGCAAAACGGCATCGACGCGCTCAATAAGGTCATTGCCGAGCAGAAGGCGCCCGTCGTGGTCCAGCCGCTGCGCTGCCGTTACCCCCAGGGCGGTGAAAAGCAGCTCTGCCAGGCGATTACGGGCAAGCAGGTGCCTCCCGGCGGTCTGCCCTCCGCGATCGGCTGCGCGGTGTTCAACATCAACACCACCTGCGCGATTTACCGCGCCATCACCACCGGCATGCCCGTCGTGCGCAAGGTGGTGACGGTCTCCGGCTCCGGCGTGGTCGAGCCGAAAAACCTGGAGTGCCCGATCGGCACCCCCGTGTCCCTGCTGTTTGACGCCTGCGGAGGCCTGAAGGATACGACCTTCAAGCTGATCGCCGGCGGCCCGATGATGGGCATGGCGCAGTACAGCGCGGATATCCCCGTTGCCAAGGGCACCGGCGCAATGCTCGCCTTTGCCGAGGATGAGGACAAAACGGTGGAAAATCCCACCTGCATCCGCTGCGGCCGCTGCGTAGAGGCCTGCCCGATGCACCTCGAACCGCTCTACCTATATTTGTACGAGCAGAAGAATCTCATCGAGGAACTGGAAGCCGCCCATATCATGGATTGCATTGAGTGCGGCGCCTGCGCGTACATCTGCCCCGGCCGCCTGCACCTGACGCATACGTTCAAGGTCGGCAAGCAGAAGGTCAAGGACGCCGCCGCAAAAAAGAAAGCTGCCGAAGCGGCCGCCAAGGCCGCGGCAGAAGCCGAAAAGAAGGAGGCGTAAGCGATGACGGATTATAAGAATTTGAAGCTCATTGCTTCCTCTAACCCCCATATCCGCAACAACGAAGACACCCGTTCCCTAATGCTGGACGTAATCATCGGCCTGGTTCCTGCGCTGGTGATGTCCGCGCTGCTGTTCGGTGTGCGCGCGCTTGCGGCGGCGGCCGTTTCCGTTGCCTCGGCAGTATTTTTTGAGTGGCTGTATCGGAAGCTGCTCAAAAAGCCGCAGACGGTCGGGGATTTCAGCGCCGCCGTTACAGGCCTGCTGTTGGCCATGGTCTGCCCCGTAACGCTGCCCTATTGGATGCTGATCCTCGGCAACTTCTTCGCCATCTTCCTCGTCAAGCAGCTCTACGGCGGGCTTGGTAAAAACTTCCTCAACCCCGCGCTGGCGGGCCGCGCGGCGCTCGTTGCGTGCTACGCCTCCCAGATGACCTCCTGGATCGCGCCGGGGCAGAAGGCCCCCCTGCTCGGCACGGCGGACGTCGTTACGGCGGCAACCCCGCTGGCGCTGATGAAGGGCGGCGAGTTCGCCACGCTGAGCGCAACGTATGATCTCAAGGATATGTTCATCGGCTTCATCGGCGGCTCCGCCGGCGAAGTTTCTTCCCTGATGCTGCTCGTCGGCGGCATCTATCTGATCGTGCGCAAGGTCATCTCCTGGCACACTCCCGTCGCCTACATCGGCACGGTGGCGCTGCTGACGCTGCTGTTCCCGCAGGGAAATGACGCGCTGACTTATATGCTCTACAACGTCTTTGGCGGCGGCTTGATGCTCGGTGCGTTCTTTATGGCCACCGATTACGTTACCTCCCCCGTTACCAAGAAGGGCCAGCTGATCTACGGTGTGGGCTGCGGTCTGCTGACCGTGTTCATCCGCTACTTCGGCTCTTACCCGGAGGGTGTGTGCTATTCGATTCTGGTGATGAACTGCTGCGTGTGGATCATCGACCAGTACACCAAGCCTGCCCGCTTTGGCGCCGTCAAGGAAAAGGAGGCGAACCAGAAATGAAACTCTCTGCGAAATTCATGCTCAAGGTCGCCGGCACGCTGACGCTGATCTGCCTGGTGGTTTCCGCGCTGCTGGGTGCGGTGAACAACGTAACTGCGCCGAAAATTGCCGCAATCAACGAGGAGAACACCAAGCTTGCGCTCTCCAACGTCGCCGCTTCTCCCGAAAGCGACTTTCAGCCCATCGACCTGACCGACGATATGGTCGCTGCAGCGTCCGCGCAGGGCGCCAAGCTGACCGAGGCCTACACAGTTCTCAACGGCGGCGAAGCGGTCGGTTATGCGTTCAAGGTGGTCGCCGGCGGTTCCCAGGGTGATATTGAAATGATCGTCGGCGTGGACAGCGACAACGCCGTTACCGGCGTTTCCGTCGTCAACAACAAAGAAACCGCCGGCATCGGCTCCAAGGTCATGGGCAACGAGACGCTGCCCAGCGGCGTCGGCGTGCTGGATCAGTTCGTCGGCAAAAGCGGCGCCGGCAGCCTTGCCGTCAAGGTCAACGTGGACGCCATCTCCGGCGCGACCGTCTCCTCCAAGGGCGTAACCAAGGGCGTCAACGGCGCGCTGGCTGCGGCCGAAGTCATGGGTTAAGAAAGGGGGCCGCTTCCATGAATCTCAAAAAACAGTTTAAGGAAGGTCTGATCACACAGAACCCCGTCTTGGTGCAGCTGCTGGGTATGTGCTCGACCATGGCAATCACCACGTCGATCGCCAACGCCATCGGTATGGGTATCTCTGTGACCATCATCCTCACGCTTTCCAACATCTTTATCTCGCTGCTGCGCAAGATCATCCCCAACGAGGTCCGCATCGCGTGCTACATCGTCGTGATCGCCGGCTTCGTAACCATGGTGGATCTGAGCCTGCAGGCGTTCTTCCCCGACCTGGCCAAGTCGCTGGGCGTGTTCATCCCGCTGATCGTCGTTAACTGCATCATCCTCGGCCGCGCCGAGGCCTTCGCCAATAAAAACACGGTGCTGGCCTCTGCGGTGGACGGCATCTGCCAGGGCATCGGCTATACGCTGGTGCTGATCATCATGAGCGCGTTCCGCGAGCTGTTCGGCGCGGGCAAGCTGTACGGCTTCCAGATCATGCCCGCGGGCTATACGCCTGCGCTGCTGCTGATCCTGCCGGTGGGCGGCTTCCTGTGCCTGGGCGTGCTGATTGCCATCATGCAGTGGGCGCTTGACAAAAGCGCAAAGAAAAAAGCTGAGAAGGAGGCTGCTGAGAAATGAGCGTTACCAAATTACTTGCGATCTCCCTCGGCGCGATCCTGACGAATAACTTCATCTTCGCGCAGTTCCTCGGCATCTGCCCGTTTTTGGGCGTGTCCAAGAAGTCTGATACCGCGCTGGGCATGGGTCTTGCCGTTACCTTCGTCATGGGCCTCGCCTCCGCCATTACCTACGGTGTGAACATCATCCTCGTCAAGCTCCATCTGGAGTTCATGCAGACGGTTGCGTTCATCCTGGTCATCGCGGCACTCGTGCAGTTTATCGAGATGTTCCTCAAAAAGTCTGTCCCGACGCTCTACACCGCACTGGGTATCTATCTGCCGCTGATCACGACCAACTGCGCTGTGCTCGGCGTTGCGCTGCTGAACGTGCAGAACAACTATAACTTCATCCAGTCCGTGGTCTACGGCGTTACCGGCGGTCTCGGTTTTCTGCTGGCGATCTACCTGTTCGCCACGATCCGCGAGCGCACGCAGTTTTGTGACTATCCCAAGAGCTTTGAGGGCTTTCCCATCGCCCTGATCACCGCAGGCCTGATCGCCCTGGCCTTCATGGGCTTTTCCGGTTTGCAGGTCTGGCCCATGTAAGAAGGAGGAAGAAGAATGAATACGATCATTTATGCCGTCCTCGTTTTGGGCATCACCGCGTTGATCTTCGGCATCATTCTGGCGATTGCCGCCAAGATCTTTGAGGTCAAGACCGACCCCCGCCTGCCGGAGATTCAATCCGCCCTTGCCGGCGCAAACTGCGGCGGCTGCGGCTATCCCGGCTGCGCCGGCTGCGCCGAGGCGATTTTAAACGGCAAGGCGCCGGTCAACGCCTGCGCGCCTGCTGGTGCGGAAGGCGCCGCCAAGATCGCCGCGATCATGGGTCTGGAAGCCCCCAGCGGCGAGAAAATGGTTGCGCATGTGATCTGCAACGGCGGCGAGAGTTGCGTGAAGAACTTTGATTACGTGGGCGTAAAGAGCTGCCTTGCCGCGACGAAGGTCGCCGGCGGTCCGACGGCCTGCCAGTTCGGCTGCCTCGGCTTCGGCGAGTGTGTGAGCGCCTGCCAATTTGACGCGATTCACGTCAACGAAAAGGGCGTTGCCGAGGTGGACAAGGAAAAATGCACCAACTGCGGCGCCTGCCGCGAGGCCTGCCCGCGCAAGCTGATCGTGGAGGTCCCGTACAAGCAGAAGGTGTTCGTCAACTGCGCCAATAAGGACAAGGGCCCCGCCGTTACCAAGGTGTGCGCCAACGCCTGCATTGCCTGCGGTCTGTGCGAGCGCACCTGCCGGCTGGATGCGATCCACGTGGTGGGCAACGTCGCCGTGATCGACTACGACAAGTGCAAAAACTGCACGATGTGCGCCAAGGCGTGTCCCAAAAACGCGATTGAACCGATCCCGACGCCTGAGGAGAAAGAGAAGTTCAAGGCCGCGCAGAAGGCGCTTGCCGAAAAGAAGACTGCCGAGGCTGCTGCGCAGCAGTCTGCTGAGCCCGCAAAGGCCGAGTAATATTCATTACGATTCAAAGAGGAGAGCCTGCCGGTTCTCCTCTTTGTTTTGTTGGGAAAAGGGGAGGATATTTTGCGCTCCGGCGCAGAGAGGGGTATTTCGCGCTCCGGCGCGAGTGCCTTTTCCATGCCGCCGGAAAAAAGAGTATTTCGGCCTCCGGACTGGGAAAGGAGAATTTCGCCCTCCGGGGCGACCTACTTTGCCCCCGGCGGCAAAGTAGGCAAAACGCCGCTTGAACCTACGGTTCAAGACTCCCTTTGCGACGTGCAAAGCAATTCTGAAGTCAGCCGGAAAAGAATATAGAGTTTTGCCGTAGACGAATAGGTCTGCTTCTCGTACCGCTGCCGCTCGTGCATACCTTGTTGGAGTGGACGCACAAACCCGCCGGAACTGCTTCTAACAAAACTTGTTCAGAGGCTTCTTTGGCGAGTTTGTGCTGGGCACTTCTTCAAGCTTTTATCAGCGGCAGCGGACTCGGAGGCTGAGTCAATTCGTCTTTGCACAACCCTTAACCGATTTCAAAACGGAGCATGCATCTTTTTCTGAGCATATTCGTCTGGCGGGAGTTCCGTACCGAAGCGGTCCGGACGGCGTTTTGGTGCCTTTGCCGCCGTGGGCAAAGGCACTCGCCCCGGAGGGCGAAATCCCCCTGTCCGCGCCGGAGCGCGAAACACTCTTCCTGTTCTCACGCAAGCGCCCTCACTATTCACAATTCGTTTACATAGGAAGCTATTGACAATGCGTAAAGTCGGTGCTAAACTGCGCTTAGCACTCGATGGAAAGGAGTGCTAAACTGTTGGTCGGGACGGACGAGCGATGGAACTGAGCGAACGCAAAAAGCAAATACTCAAGCGTGTGGTCGAGGATTACATCGCGCTTGCCGAGCCGGTCGGCTCCAAGGCCATTGCACAGGAGATGGGCGGCAGCGTCAGCTCCGCCACGATCCGCAACGAGCTGAGCGAGCTGAGCGAGCTGGGCTATCTGGAACAGCCGCACACCTCCGCCGGGCGAATCCCCTCCCCCAAGGGCTACCGCCTCTACGTCAACGAGCTGATGGAGCGCCGCGCGCTCTCTCCCCAGGAGGAGGAGACGATCAATGAAACGCTGCACAGCAAGCTGGCAGGGCTGGATAACGTGCTCTCCCGCGCCGGGCAAATGGCGGCTTCCATCGTCAACTACCCCACCTACGCCGTTACCGCCGGTCGGCGGGAGCTGAGCGTCAAGCGCTTTGAGCTGCTGGGCGTCGATGAACGCAGCTTCATCGTCGTGGTGATGACGGACGATATGAGCGTCAAAAGCCAACTGCAGCACTCTCCCCTGCCGTTCGACGCATCCCGGCTGGGCGATCTGAAAAACCTGCTCAACACACATTTTGCCTCGCATACCCGCGAGGAGATGAGCGTGCACCTGATGAGCGTTTCCGACCAGCTTTCACCGGAGCTGTTTCTCGTGCTCTCCAAAGCCGTAGAGTATGCGCGCGAGGTGCTGGAGGAGGCCATGCACCGCGACGTGGTTACCGCCGGAACCAATCAGATCCTAAAAATGCCGGAGTACCGCGATATCGACAAGGCGCACGAGCTGATGACCTTTATGGTCGACAACAAGGAAAACCTTCCGATCCCGGAGGACGACGCTCCGCTCAAGATCCTCATCGGGCCGGAAAACGTGAACGAGGCCCTGCATGACACCAGCGTGGTCGTCGCCAGCTACGATATCGGCGACGGGATGCGCGGCCTGGTCGGCGTGGTGGGCCCCACGCGCATGGATTACGCCACCGTAACCGCGCGGCTGAGCTATTTTGCCGACAGTCTGACGCGGATGTTCGGGAAAAACGAGCTGCCGCCGCAGTCGGAAGACGATAAGAGCAAGCAATAAGGAGAATACCGCATATGGCAAGAAAAAACGAAACGCTCCCGGAGGAGCAGCATCCGACGCCGCCGGAGGACGCGGCGCAGGAGATGCAGCCGGAAACCGACGCGGCGCCCGAAACGCCCAAGGCAGAGGACGCGGCGCAGGAGACTTTCACCCTCACGCGCGAGCAGATGGAAAAGCTGGAAGGCGTGGCTGCACAGCTTGCCGCCGAGCAGGACAAATACCTGCGCCTTGCCGCTGAATACGACAATTATCGCAAACGCACCGCCAAGGAAAAAGAGAGCGTCTACGCCGACGCCAAGATCGACACGCTCAAGGCGTTGCTGCCCGTATACGACAATCTGGAGCGCGGGCTGGCGCAGTACGGCGACGAGGACTCCCCCCACCGCAAGGGACTGGAGATGATCTTTACGCAGTTCCAAGAGAGTCTTGCCAAGCTCGGCGTAACGCAGATCGACGCCGCCGGGCAGCCCTTTGACCCCGAAAAACACAACGCGGTCATGCACGTAGAGGACGAACGCTTCGGGGAAAATACCGTGGCGGAGGTCCTGCAGCAGGGCTTCGCTCTGGGCGATAAGATCCTGCGCTTTGCCATCGTGAAGGTTGCAAACTGAGAAAACCGTTTTGCGCCGCGAATATAACCGAATGAAAACAATTAAATTCACCATATATCAGGAGGACAAAAGCCATGTCTAAAGTAATCGGTATTGATTTGGGTACCACCAATTCCTGCGTCGCCGTCATGGAAGGCGGCGAGGCCGTCGTTATCGCCAACGCCGAGGGCAACCGCACCACCCCGTCCGTCGTCGCCTTCTCCAAGACCGGCGAGCGCATGGTCGGCCAGGTCGCCAAGCGTCAGGCCATCACCAACCCCGACCGCACCATCTCCTCGATCAAGCGTGAGATGGGCTCGGATTACAAGGTTACCATTGACGAGAAAAAATACACCCCGCAGGAAATCAGCGCGATGATCCTGCAGAAGCTCAAGGCGGATGCGGAAGCCTACCTCGGCGGCCCGGTCAGCGAGGCTGTCATCACCGTCCCCGCCTACTTCACCGACGCACAGCGTCAGGCAACCAAGGATGCCGGTAAGATCGCCGGGCTTGAGGTCAAGCGTATCATCAACGAACCGACTGCCGCCGCGCTGGCCTACGGCGTGGATAAGGAGCAGAGCCAGAAGATCATGGTCTACGACCTCGGCGGCGGCACCTTCGACGTCTCCATTCTGGACATTGACGACGGCGTGATCGAGGTGCTGGCCACCGCCGGCAACAACCGTCTCGGCGGCGACGACTTCGATGAGTGCATCATGAAGTATCTCGTGTCCGAGTTCAAGCGCAGCGACGGCGTGGATCTGTCCGGCGACAAGGTCGCTATGCAGCGTCTCAAGGAGGCGGCGGAAAAGGCCAAGATCGAGCTCTCCGGCGTTACCACCTCCAACATCAACCTGCCCTATATCACCGCGGACGCCACCGGCCCGAAGCATCTGGACGTAACGCTCACGCGCGCCAAGTTCAACGAACTGACCGCCCACCTGGTAGAGGCGACCATGGGTCCCGTCCGTCAGGCGATGAGCGATGCGGGCCTGCGTCCTGCCGACCTTGCCAAGGTGCTGATGGTCGGCGGCTCCAGCCGTATCCCCGCCGTGCAGGACGCCGTCAAATCCTTCACCGGCAGCGAACCTTTCAAGGGCATCAACCCCGACGAGTGCGTGGCCATGGGCGCGGCGCTCCAGGCCGGCGTGCTCACCGGCGACGTGAAGGGTCTGCTGCTGCTCGACGTAACGCCCCTGTCCCTCGGCATTGAAACGATGGGCGGCGTTTGCACCCGTCTGATCGAGCGCAACACCACCATCCCCGTCAAGAAGAGCCAGATCTTCTCCACCGCGGCCGACAACCAGACCAGCGTGGAGGTCAACGTCCTCCAGGGCGAGCGCGAGATGGCCGCCGCAAACAAGAGCCTCGGCCGCTTCCATCTCGACGGCATCGCTCCGGCGCGCCGCGGCGTACCGCAGATCGAGGTTACCTTCGATATCGACGCCAACGGCATCGTGAACGTCTCCGCCAAGGATCTCGGCACCGGCACCGAGCAGCACATCACCATCACTTCCTCGTCCAACATGAGCAAGGAAGACATTGAAAAGGCCGTCAAGGAGGCCGAGCAGTATGCCGCCGAGGACGCCAAGATCAAGGAAAAGGTCGAGGTGCGCAACCAGGCCGACCAGATGGTCTATCAGAGCGAAAAGACCCTCGGCGAGGTGGGCGACAAGATCCCCGCTGACGAGAAGGCCAAGGTCCAGGCCGGCGTCGACAAGCTGAAGGAGACCCTCAAGGGCGAGGACACCGACGCGATCAAGGCCGCCACGGAGGAGCTGACCCAGTTGTTCTATCAGATGAGCGAAAAGCTCTATCAGCAGGCCAACCCCCAGGGCGCGCAGGCCGGTCCCGATATGGGCGGCCAGAATGCCGGCGGACAACAGTACTATGACGCCGATTACAAGGTCGTCGATGATGACGAGAACAAGAAGTAAAGCAGAAAACGTATCATACCACGGCGGGGACAGTTTTTTAGCTGCCCCCGATTGTGGCGTTTCGAGGGAGTAATCCATGGCAGAGAAAAGAGATTATTATGAGGTGCTGGGACTCAAGCGCGGCGCCTCGGAAGAGGACGTCAAAAAAGCCTATAAAAAGCTCGCCCGCAAGTATCACCCGGATATGAATCCCGGCGACAAGGATGCCGAGGAAAAATTCAAGGAGATCAACGAGGCGAACGAAATCCTCAGCGATCCAGATAAGAAGGCGCGCTACGATCAGTTTGGCTTTGCCGGGGTCGACCCGTCCTACGGTGCGGGCGCCGGCGCCGGCGGCTACGGCGCAGGCGGCTTCGACTTCGGTGATCTGGGCGACATCTTCGGCAGCTTTTTCGGCGGCGGCTTCGGCGGCACACGCGCCAATCCCAACGCACCGCAGCGCGGGGAAAGCCTGCGCACCTCCGTAAACATCAGCTTTGAGGAGGCCGCCTTCGGCTGCGAAAAGGACGTGGTGATCGACCGCGTGGAGCAGTGCGACACCTGCCACGGCAACGGCTGCGCCAGCGGCACAACGCCGGAGATCTGCCCGGAATGCGGCGGCCGCGGTTACGTGCAGCAGCGCCGTCAGACGCCGCTGGGCTATATGTCCACCTCCGCTCCCTGCTCTCGCTGCGGCGGGCGGGGCAAGATCATCCATCAGCCCTGCAAAACCTGCCGCGGCGCCGGCTCGGTCCGCAAACGCAAAACCATCAAGGTCAGCATCCCCGCCGGTATCGACAACGGCCAGACCATCTCCCTGCGCGCGCAGGGCAACGCCGGCAAGAACGGCGGCCCGGCCGGTGATCTGCTCATCGGCGTTTCCGTGCGCCCGCACGAGCTGTTCCGCCGCGAGGGGACCAGCGTCCTGTGCGAAACGCCCATCACCTTTGCGCAGGCGGCGCTCGGCGCGGAGCTGGAGATCCCTACGATCGATGGCAAGGTGAAATACGCCATCCCAGAAGGGACGCAGTCCGGTACGACCTTCCGGCTCAAGGGCAAGGGCATCCCCGGTCTCAACGGCCGCGCCCGCGGCGACCAGTACGTTACCGTGTATATCGAGACGCCGCGCAACCTCACGCGCGAGCAGAAGGAAGCGCTGCGCCGCTTCAGTGAAACGCTGGGCGAGCGAAACTATGAGGAGAACAAGAGCTTCTTCGGGAAGTTCAAGAAATAACATGTATCTTTCTGACTACCATATGCACGGCTCGTTCTCCTTCGATACGGACACGCCCATGATCGACATGGCACGCGCGGCAGTGAAGGCGGGGCTGGACGAGATCTGTTTTACCGACCACGTGGACGTGTGCTATTCCGGGAGCAGCGTGCGCAATGAATTTGATTTTGCCGCGCTCACGCGCGCCTATGCCGCGCTGCACGAAGAGCTCAGCGAGCCGCTGCTGATCCGCCGCGGCATGGAGCTGGGCGAAGCGCCGCGCGACTTTGCCCACGCCGAGCGGCTGCTGCGCGAGGCGGCGGATATGGATTTTATCATCGGCTCGCAGCATCAGCTTTCCGAAAAGTACGGCCACGTTGACCTCTATTTCTGTGCCGCAAGCGACGAGCAGGCCGCCCGCGCGCAGATCGAGGATTATTTGACGCTGGTGCTCTCTCTTGCGCGGTGGGGCAAATTCTCCGTGCTGGGGCATCTGACGCTGCCGCTGCGCTATATGAACGAGAACAACGGGCTGCATATGACCTTTGACGGATATGAGGCGGAGGTCGAGGAGATTTTCCGTGCGCTGATCCACAACGGCTGCGGCATCGAGTGCAACACCAACCGCGGCAACGTGCCGCTGCCGGACGAAAAGTGGCTGCGGATGTACCGCGCGCTGGGCGGCGAGATCATCACCGTCGGCACGGACGCCCACACTCCGGCATACGTGGGCTGCCACGTCCGCGAGGTGCAGGAGCTTCTGCGCGCGTGCGGTTTTTCGTATACCTGTACCTTTGAAAAACGCAAACCGATCTTCCACAAATTATAAAGGAGAAACGAACGATGAAAATTGCAATGGGCTGCGACCACGGCGGATATGCGCTGAAAGAGGATATTAAGAATCTGCTCACCGGCAAGGGTTACGAGGTCGTAGATTGCGGCACTTACTCCACCGACAGCTGCGACTACCCCGTCTTTGGCGAGGCGGCAGCGCGGAAAGTCGCCTCCGGCGAGTGCGCCTGCGGCGTCGTGATCTGCACCACCGGCATCGGCATTTCCATCGCGGCAAACAAGGTGCGCGGCGTCCGCTGCGCGCACTGCACCGACACGCTCAGCGCCGAGATGACCCGCCGCCACAACAACGCCAACATGCTCGCCATCGGCGCGGGCATCACCGGCAAGAACCTGGCCGAGCGTATGGTCGAGGTCTTCCTCTCCACCGAATTTGAGGGCGGCCGCCACGCCCGCCGCGTCGGTCTGCTGGACGCGATCGAGGGTTAACGCCCGCCGGAAAGGCGGCAGGGTGATACGGCGCCCCGTTCACCCTTTTCGCGCGTCGCTTCGTCGGCGCGTCCGCCGACGGCAGCGCCCGTTCTTTCGCGCCTGCGGGCGCGGGGCCTTGCCGCACTTCCAGCTTGCCCTCTTTGTCGGCGCGGCTGTGCCGCGAAGCTACACAGAAAGGCGGTGAGGCAGGTGAAAAACCGCTTCCCCCGGTATCGCTATAACAGTTACCACGGCCGCGGCGGCAACAGGCGTATGCGGGTGATTTTGATTCTGCTGGCCCTGCTGCTGATCGCGTGCGTATTCTGGATCGCACAGCGCTACATGGTCTACTGTGAGGATGGGACGTTCCGCTTCGAATTTCCCTGGACGCAGCGCCAAGGCGAACCCGCACCGGCGGCGCAGAACGACCAAACGCCTGCGCAGGATCTGGAAATCATCATCGAGGAGCCCGCACCGCCGGAGCCGCACGCACGCACCGTCCTGCACGCACGGGAGCTGGATGCCTCCGCTTTGCAGGGCGGCAGCACGAAGGCGCTCGCCGCGCTGGCGGAGGAGGACGTAAACGCCCTGGTTATTCCGGTGAAGAACAGCCGTGGGCAGCTGCTCTATCCCTCGCAGTTATCCGACGCCGCGAAGATCGGCGCAGTCGCCGGCGGGAGTATCGCCGCCGCGGCGATTGCGGAGCTTAAGGCCGCAAACTACGCCCTGATCGCCCGCATCGCCACGCTGCACGACAGTCTCTTTGCCTACGCGCATATGACTGACGCGGCGGTCGAGCAGATCAAATACCGCGGCTACGTGTGGTACGCCCCGGATGAGACGTTTTATCTGGCGCCGGAAAAGGTGTTGACGCGCCGGTATCTGACGGACATCGCCGTGGAGTGCGCGCAGCTCGGCTTCGACGAACTGCTGCTCGACGAGTTTGCCTACCCCACGCAGGGCAGGCTGAGCAACATCTACACCGCTGCGCGCACGGTAACGCAGACGCAGGCACTTACGACGCTGGCGACGGAGCTTCGCTCCGCGCTCAAATCCTATGACGTCCGGCTTTCCGTCGTCATGGACGCTGAAACCGTGCTCGCCGGTGAAAATGAGATTTCCGGCCAGTCCCTGCCGGACTTCGCGCAGATCTTTGATCGGATCTACGTCCCCGCCACGCCCGAACAGCTTCCGGCGCTGCGCGAGGCGTTGGGTGAATACCCGGCTGAGCTCGTCCCGATCCTGCACGAAGCGATCGAAGACGGCGACTATCTGATTGGCCAATGAACGACAACGAAAAAACAGCTTCCGGTAAACCGGAAGCTGTTTTTTTCGTTGTTTGCCAGCCGCTTGCGGCAACGGCTGCATACCGCGCCGGAATCAGTTCCAGAAATCGGTGGGAACCTTCACACCGGCATCCTTTGCCTTGAAGGTCGGGTTCTTGCCGGCCTTCTTCTGCGCGGTATAGTCGTCGAGCGCCTTGTAGGCAACGCCGCCGAGGATGATACAAACAGGAATGTTCAACCCGGCGAGGATGCACTGGCAGATATCCGCGATATCCCAGGCCGTGCCGAACTTGATGATCGCACCCACGAAGATCAGCACCGCGCCGAGCACGCGCATGGCGTTCATAAAGGTCTTGCTGGGGGTCTTCTTGAGGATGTAGGCGAAGCCATTTTCCACATAGTAGAAGTTACCCAGCAGCGTGGTAAACGCGAAGAGGAACATCGCAACGGCAATGAAGATCGGGCCGGCAGCGCCGAAGGTCTTGGCAAGGGCAGCCTGCACGAAGCCGGCGCCGGCAAGCTCTTCGGTCGGCTCAACGCCGGAGCAGAGGGTCATGAACGCGGTGGCGGAGCAGAGCAGCAGCGTGTCGATGAACACGGAGAGCATCTGCACCAGGCCCTGCTTGGCGGGGTGGGAGACGTCCGCCGCAGCGGCAGCATTCGGCGCGGAGCCGATACCGGCCTCGTTGGAGTACAGGCCGCGCTTGAAGCCCATCATCAGGCAGGAACCCATAAAGCCGCCAAAAATAGACTTGAAGTCAAACGCATCCGCGAAGATCATGCCAAACATATGGGGGACGTTCTTGATGTTGAGGATCAGCGCAACGAGAGCCATGAGCACATACAGAATACCCATGATGGGCACCAGCGTACCGGTAACCTTGACCAGTCGCTTGCCGCCGCCGAGCATGGTATAGAGGAAGATCAGGGCGATCACAGCGCCGATAACCGTAGCCGCCATCTTGGGATTGGCCGTATAGAAGCCAAAGCCGGAGAACGCGGACTGCAGGTTGTAGGAGGCAAGCATATTGTAACCGACGGCATAGGTGAAGATCAACGCCACGACGAATACGATCGCCAGCGGGCGGTTGTGCAGCGCCGCCTCGATGTAGTACGCGGGGCCGCCGTAGGAGCCGCCGTCGTTGTCTCTCTTCTTGTAGACCTGGGCAAGCGTGGACTCCACGAACGCGGAGGCGCCGCCGAGGATCGCGGTAACCCACATCCAGAACACGGCGCCGGGGCCGCCGATGCAGATTGCAGTGGAAACGCCGATGATGTTACCGGTACCCACGCGGGACGCGGTGGAGATCATCAGCGCGCCGAAGGACGAAATCGCGCCCTCCGTGGCGGGCTTTTCCGCCACGACGCGGATCGACTCGCCAAACAGGCGGAACTGGGGGAACTTGGTACGGATGGTGAAGTACAATCCGCCGCAGAACAGCAGCAGAGCCAGAGGCCATCCCGTCAGATACAGCAGGAAGTCATACATAAAATACACACTCCTCTTTCATTCAGATTTTTCAGTGGGTCGGCCGGGCAGAACCCCCCGGCATACGCCGGACCGCAAAGGCTCTCCCGCCGTCGCCCAAAGGCGAGGGGAATTCTGACGCTTCATGACACGGCCCGTTTTGTGTGGCAAATCAAGACGTTTGGTTTCTCCCTTTCCCCCGTCTGCTCTGTCGTTTGCCGCGGGTCAAACATAAGGCCGTTTCACTACTTTTGTATTTTACAGGATTCTTGCGCACTTTTCCACTCCTGGCGCGCCCTTTCTATGTAATAGACAAAAAGCGCACACATTTTTTGTTTAAAGCGACGATTCCCGATTCAGGCGTTGAGCGAATCAAAAATATGCAGGTGCAGCTCCCGCGAGAGGTACTCCAGCATCTGCCGCCCGCCGATGCTGTTGCCCTTCTCGTCGAGCGCGGGACCATAGGTGCCGATGCCCATGCGGTTTTCCACGCAGCCCATAATACCGCCGCCCACGCCGCTCTTGGCGGGAATACCCACGCGCACGGCAAATTCGCCCGACCCGTCGTACATGCCGCAGGTGAGCATCAGCGTCTTGACCACGCGCACCACGCGCTCGTCCAGCAGGCGCACGCCGTTGTTGGGGTCGACGCCGCCGTTGGCAATCGTCAGCCCCAGCCCGGCGAGCGAACGGGCATTGACGCTCAGCGAGCACATCCTGAAGTACAGATCCACCGTTTTCAGCTCGTCCCCTTCCAGCACGCCCTTGCTCTTGAGCAGGTAGGCGATGGCGCGGTTTCGGTCGCCCGTAGCCTTTTCCGAGTGGTACACCGCCTCGTCCAACACGATATCGTCGTCCATGCACAGGATCCGCGCATACTCCAGCAGCTGCTCGAAGGTGAACCGCGGGGTCAGCATGCTGACCACTTCGATCGCACCGGCATTGATCATCGGGTTATAGGGACGGTTGCTGGCAAGGTCCAGCTTGAGAATGGAGTTAAACGCATCGCCCGACGGCTCCATCATCACCTTGGCGAACACCTTGTCAAATCCCTCGCACTGCAGCGCAGTCGCCAGGGAGATCACCTTGCAGATACTCTGAATCGTAAAGCGCTGGTCCACGTCGCCGCACATGATTTTCTGGCCGTCCTTGGTAAACAGGCACAGGCCCAACTGGTTGGGATCGGCCTTGCCCAACTCCGGGATATAGTCTGCCACCGCCCCCTGCGGGATAAATTGGCGTCCGTATTCCAGGGCGCATTGCGCTGTTTTTTGCAGCATTGCGATCGCCTCTCTTCTTTGCTGTTCTTATGAACACATTATAGCACTGTTGCACAAAAAAGTACAGAGAAATTTCAAACGATCCCGATAGAACGACCAATACGATCCTCCGGTTAACGGCGGCGGGTTGCCGCAGGGCCGTCCCCTATCACCCGCGCAACCGTCAGTTGCGCGTTTTCCAAGGCCGCTTGGTTGACCGCGCCGCAAAAAAGTGATAGAAAAAGGACAAATCCAGAAAGGAGTTGACGAGGCATGACCTTGGGAGGAAAGATTCAAGCACTGCGCAAAGGGCGCCAGATGTCGCAGGAGCAGCTTGCCGACCGGCTGGGCGTATCCCGCCAGTCGGTTTCAAAGTGGGAGCTGGACGAGGCTGCACCGGATATCGGCAATCTGGTTGGCATCGGTGCGCTGTTCGGCGTATCGTTGGACGCCCTGCTCAAGGAGGGGGAGGAGCTGCCGGAAAACGGCAAACCGCGCGCCGAAACGGAGTGCGGGCGGAAGGCGGACACGCGGCGCGGCGCGGCGATCGGTCTGGGCTATGGCTTTGCGCTATTTCTGGGACTGCTGATTGCGTTGATCCTGTTTGTCTGCGCCGACACGTGGTGGAAAAAGCTGGGCGGCGTCCTGATTGGCGGCCTTGCATTTTTGTCTCTGGGACAACTGATCCACCTGTTGATCGCGCTGCGGCGCAAATGAGCGCGATCGCTGCAACAGAAAACATCCGGCGGGAGCGCTGCGCTCCCGCCGGATGCCTCTTTTTGTCGGTCCGCCTCCTCCGGAGGCGGCGTTTCCCTCAAAGCGGGAATACCTCGCCGTCGCGCGTGATGGGCATTACGGTCTCCGCCCGTTGGGGATGCGCGGCGCGGTAGCGCGTAACCGCCCCAAATTCTCCCCACAAATGCATGGGAAACAGCTTCTTTACGGAAACGGTGCGCAGCAGCTTCTCCACGCCCATGGCGTAAGCGTCCCCCAGCCGCGGGTCGAGCGGCGCCATCGCCACGTCGATACACGGCGCGCAGCCCTGCCGCTGCGCTTCGAGCGCCACGGCAGCGGCAAGCTTTTCCATCGCACGGCCGTAGAGCGCCGCCATATTGCCGCAATATGCCGCCCCCTCGCTCTCCCAGTGCCACCAGTTGCAATCTCCGGCATGGTAGACCAGCCTCCCCTCGCAGCCGAGCAGGTAGGCCACGCCCGCGTCCGTGGATTTGACCGTGCGGATCATCAACGTCTCCCCGGCGACTCCAACGGTAAGCGCGGCGTCCGGCCGCAGCGTCGTTACGCGCGCGAAAGCCTCGTCGGATACGCCAAGCTTTTCCCGCCGCCGCGGCGTCATCGCCACGTCGCGCGCGAGGAAAAACCGCGTGTCCGGATAGCGCGCAAGCAGCGAAAAAATCACGGGATTGAAATGATCCGCATGGTTGTGGCTGACGAACACCAGCAGCGGCTTATCCGCGCGCAGCGGGGGAATCTCGCCGCGCTCGTAATCGAACAGGGTGTAAAAACGCTCCCACTCCAGCAAAAAGCCGCTGTGGGCCAGAAAGGTAAGCGTCATGGCGCACTCCTTTTCCGGGCGGCGTCCCCCGGTTCCGCATCCGCAGACAGCGAAGCCAGGTAGGTATAGTACGGTGCAAGAAACCGGAACCCCGCCATCAGCGTATCGTACAGCTCCGGTGTGAAGAGCACGCCCTCGCAGTTGTCGTCAAACGAAATGACGAGATTTTTCCGGTTGTACCACGGGTTGAGCAGCGCGCCCACGTCGCCCTTGGGACGCTTGTATTCCTCTCCCAACAGGGTGAACTTCGAGCGATTCAGCCGCCGCGCCAACTTTTCCAGCGGCCCCGGATCGCGCGCAATGCGCGCGCGAAGCCTGGCGGCGGTGGCGGGCGGCATATCCCAAAAGCCGCAGCCATAGCTGAAATAGTTCGGCGCGATCTCAAAATAGAACGCAGGGCGCCCAGCCTCGTCCGACGCCTGCTCCAGCACCAGCCAGAGATGATCCTTGTACGGCGCGCGCCCGTGCAGCCGACGCGCATCGCGGTAAATGCGGCACACGTGAGCGCGCAGGCCGAGCTGTGGAAATTCCGCCTGCATCGCCTCGAGCAGCTGCGACGCAAGCGCCCGCAGGGGCTTATCCAGCAGGTCGAGGTATTCCTGCTTGTGCGCGGTAAACCATTCGCGGTTGTTGTTGAATCTCACGCCCCAGAGAAAATCCACGGCGCCTTGCGTAAAGCCCTGAAACATAATGCTCCTTTCGCCGCCGACAGGCGGCTTTTTCCGATTGTCTTTTTATTATATTCCAAAGTTGCGCAAAAAAGCAAGAGAGCGCCGGCACCCGGCGCTCTCTTGCTCATAAGGAGGGATCGATCATCGCCGCTTTACCGGGCGGGATGATCGACGGAATACATTCTGCGAATCAGATCGAGAATCTTGTAGGAATAGCCCATCTCGTTGTCGTACCAGGCGACGACCTTGACGAAGGTATCGGTCATCTGGATGCCGGCCTTGGCGTCGAAGATAGAGGTGCGCGGATCGCCCAGGAAGTCGGAGGATACGACCGGCTCGTCGGTATATCCCAGGATTCCTTTGAGTTCGCCCTCGGCGGCTTCCTGCATCACACGGCAGATTTCCGCGTAGGTGGTGGGCTTTTCCAGATTGACCGTCAGATCGACCACGGACACGTCCAGCGTGGGAACGCGCATGGACATACCGGTCAGCTTGCCGTTGAGCGCGGGGATAACCTTGCCGACCGCCTTCGCCGCGCCGGTGGAGGACGGGATGATATTGCCGCTGGCCGCACGTCCGCCGCGCCAGTCCTTCAACGAGGCGCCGTCCACAGTCTTTTGCGTGGCGGTAATGGCGTGCACCGTCGTCATCAGGCCCTCCCGGATACCGAAGGCGTCGTTGAGCACCTTGGCAAGCGGCGCCAGGCAGTTGGTGGTGCAGGAGGCGTTGGATACGAAATCCATATCCGCCGTATACTGATCGTCGTTCACCCCCACGACGAACATCGGGGTATCGTCCTTCGACGGGGCGGACATGACGACCTTCTTCGCGCCGGCGTCCAGATGCGCCTGCGCCTTCTCCTTGGTCAGGAACAATCCCGTGGACTCGATCACGTACTCCGCACCCAGCTTGCCCCAGGGCAGATCCGCCGGATTGCGCTCGGCAAAGACCGGGATCTCACGCCCGTTGACGACGATGGCCGTCTCCGTGCTGCCGACCTCGGCAGCAAACTTGCCATGTACGGTATCGTACTTCAGCATATAAGCAAGGTAATCGGCGGGGCAAAGGTCATTGATGCCCACGATCTCGATCTCCGGATATTCCAGACTCGCCCGGAAAACCATACGACCGATGCGGCCGAAACCGTTGATGCCAATTTTAATACTCATAACCAATCTTCCCTTCAGTTTACGGAATATATCAAATGTATGGTACGTTTATATTATATGCCGCTTTCCGCAAAATGCAAGCGGTTTTTGAAAAAAAGCTTCTTTTCGACAAATTTCTTGTCTTTTCGACAGATCTTTGCTATTCTTAACGCAGCGGACGCGCCGCTGGATGGAATTGCCGGAATGCAGGCGCGCCGCGCGCAAAAGCTAACACCACCATGTTTCCCCAAGGAGAGCCAATCTATGAAATCATACAGTGAAGAGGAGCTCCGCCTGCTCACGCAGATCCTGCCGAATATCGCGGCCGAGCTGCGCGGCGCCATGGCAAACGTCTATTTTGCCGCCAACCGTCTCGCGCCGCCTGAAGCGCGGGAGCGGGACGCGCAAACCGACCAGGACGCCGCCATCTTTGCGCAGAGCTTTTTCCGGATGTACCGCGTGATCGGCAATCTGAGCGATGCGCCCAAGCTGGCGGAGGATACGAAATTCGTTCTCACCAACGACGATATCGTGGGGCTGTGCCGCGACGTGTGCGAGCAATGCACCGCACTTTTCGCGCTCAGCGGCGTAACGCTGCGCTTCGAGTGCGACGTGAGCACGCATATCATTTCTCTCAATGCCGCGATGCTGCGGCGGCTGCTGTTCAATCTCCTTTCCAACGCGCTCAAGGCAACGCCGCGCGGCGGCACGGTGGCGGTGCGCGTGAAGCCAGGTCTTCGCTTCGTTCAGCTTTCGGTGAGCGACACCGGCTGCGGCATCAAGGCGGAGCGGCTCGATCGCATCTTTGACGGATTCCTGACCGACGGGCCGGGTGAGTTGTCTCCGCACGGCATGGGCCTGGGGCTGGCGCTCTGCCGGCGCATCGCGTCGGGCCACGGCGGACGCATTATGGCCGAATCCACCGAGGGCGTCGGTACGACCTTTACCGTGTCGCTGCCCAACGTCAAGTCGGCAACCGGCCGCCTGGAAGAGTCGGGAATCGACTATGTCGGCGGCTTCAATCAAACCCTGGTGGAGCTCGCCGACGCACTGCCGCTGCAGGCGTTTTTGCATCAGCATCTGGATTGACGGAGAAGCGTATGGAGAAAAAAGTGCTCGTCGCCATGAGCGGCGGTGTAGACAGCTCCGTCTGTGCGGTCCTGCTGCAGCGCCAGGGCTTTCTTTGCAGCGGCGCCATGCTGCAGCTCAACCCCCTGCCGACGAACGAGGGCGGCTGTTGCAGCCTGGACGACGCCGAGGATGCGCGTGCCGCGGCGCACCGGCTGGGGATGCGGTTTTACGTTTTCAACGAGCGGGAGCGCTTTGCGCGCGAGGTGATGGATCGCTTCGTCGCAGAGTACTGCGCCGGGCGCACGCCCAACCCCTGTATCGACTGCAACCGCTGTCTGAAATTCGGCGCCCTGCTGGATCGTGCGCTCATGCTGGGTTATGACTACGTCGCCACGGGGCACTACGCCCGCGTGGCCTACGATGCGCAGCTTGGGCGCTATCATCTGCTGCGCGGGGTTGACGCGCATAAGGATCAAAGCTACGTGCTCTATCAGCTCACGCAGGCCCAGCTTGCACATCTGCTGCTGCCCGTGGGGGAATACAGCAAAAGCGAGATTCGCGCGATCGCGCAGCACGCCGGGCTGCGCAACGCGGACAAGTCCGATTCGCAGGATATTTGCTTCGTACCGGACAGGGATTACGTCCGCTTTCTGCGCGAATACGGCCGCGTCGATTCGCCCCCCGGCAACTTCGTTGACGGCAGCGGGCGCGTCCTCGGCCGTCATCGCGGGCTGGTCTGTTATACCACCGGCCAGCGCAAGGGGCTGGGGGTCAGCGCGGACCGCCCGTTATACGTGATCGCAAAGGACGCCTCGGACAACACCGTGCTCCTCGGCGACGATAAGGATCTGTTTTGCTCTGCGCTGCTGGCCTCGCGTGTGAACTGGATCGAGCCGGAGCCGGCGGGCGCGCTGCGCGTGAGCGCCAAAACGCGATACAGCCAAACGGAGTGCGGCGCGACCGTTACGCCGCTGCCGGACGGCATGGTGCGCGTGGATTTCGACGCGCCGCAGCGTGCAATCACCGCCGGGCAGGCGGTGGTCTTCTACGACGGCGAGCGCGTTTACGGCGGGGCAACGATCGAACGGGCACTGTAAACGCCCGCCGCGCTCTTTCGCGCAGGAGGGCAAGGGGTGCGAAACGCACCCGACTTCTCGCAGCGCAAAGCGCTCCTTTTCCATATAATAAAAGCTAAAAAGCAAAAGCTAAAAAGCTGCTGCATTTCTGCAGCAGCTTTTTCAATCACAGTGCGCTTAACGCTCGCTGACGTGCCATTCGTCCTGAAAAATCAGATCGTCCACGTCCCCACGGACCTCCCGCTTCTCTCTCATTGCCATTCCTCCTTACTTTTTCCTCACCCTGCCAGTATATGCGCCCGTGGAGGAAATGTTGCACGAATTCGGGCAACGGGCAGAAATTTTTCGCGCAAAAAAAGCTGCCGTGCGGCACACGGCAGCTTTTTCCGATTTTATTGGTTTATTCGTAGATGGGGAACTTTTCGGTCAGCGCGGTAACCTCGGCGGCAACGCGCTCCTTGTTGCCCTCGAAATCGCGGGCGACGTCGCCCATGAGCTGGCCGATCTTGACCATCTCGGCCTCCTTCAGGCCGCGGGAGGTGGCGGCGGGGGTGCCGACGCGAATGCCGGAGGTAACGAAGGGCTTCTCCGGGTCGTTGGGGATGGAGTTCTTGTTGACGGTGATGAAGCAGTCGTCCAGGCGGTGCTCCATCTCCTTGCCGGTGATGCCGAAGTTGCGCACGTCAACGAGCATGAGGTGATTGTCCGTTCCGCCGGAAACCAGACGGAAGCCCTGCTTCTTGAGTTCCTCCGCCAGCGCGGCAGCGTTTTTCACGATCTGCTCGCCGTATGCCTTGAACTCCGGCTTGAGCGCCTCGCCGAAGCAGATCGCCTTGGCCGCGATGATGTGCATGAGCGGGCCGCCCTGCGTGCCGGGGAATACGGCGGAGTCGATCTTCTTTGCCAGCGTGATCGTCTCGTCCTCGCCGGTTTCCGGATTCTTCTTGACAACCTCGTTCTTGCACAGAATCAGACCGCCGCGCGGGCCGCGCAGGGTCTTATGCGTGGTGGTGGTAACCACGTCGGCATAGGGCACGGGATTCATGTGCACGCCGGCGGCAACCAGACCCGCAATGTGCGCCATATCGACCATCAGATACGCGCCGACGGAATCCGCGATTTCGCGGAACTTGGCAAAGTCGATCGCTCGGGGATAGGCGGAGGCGCCGGCAAGGATCATCTTGGGCTTGTGTTCCTGCGCAAGACGATAGATCTCGTCATAGTCGATCATTTCGGTCTCGTCGTTGAGGGAGTAAGGAATCTGATGGAAGTACTGACCGGAGATATTGACCGGGCTACCGTGGGACAGGTGTCCGCCGTGGGCCAGGTTCATGCCGAGATACGTATCGCCGGGCTTGAGCATCGCCTTGAACGCGGCGAGGTTGGCAGAGGCGCCGGAGTGGGGCTGGACGTTGGCGTGCTCAGCACCGAAGAGCTGGCAGGCGCGCTGACGGGCAATCTCCTCCGTCTCGTCCACGCAATAGCAGCCGCCGTAATAACGCTTGCCGGGATATCCCTCGGCGTACTTATTGGTCAGGCAGGAGCCCATGGCCAGCATCACAGCGGGGGAGACGATGTTTTCGGAAGCGATCAGCTCGATATTGCGCTTTTGACGGTGGTACTCGTTTTCCATCGTCTGGCCCACTTCCGGGTCATACTGCATCAGGAATTCCAGGGTTTCGTTGATCATAATGCTCATTCCTCCTATGATAATGAATTCCGTTTTTGTGGTTTTTGCCATAGTTTTACGCATAAAGCATATCAAAAATGCCGCACAGTGTCAAGGCAAAGCGACGCGCGCGGCTTCTTTTGTAAAAACGAAACCCGGGCGGGCAAAATTCTTTTGTTTGAAAAGAATTTTTGCATGCAAAACGGTTGACAAGCGCCGCGGCGTTTTGCTATGCTTAACGCAGCTGCACAGCTTATTCGTGGAGCATTTTGGCAAAGTAGGAAACTGCGTGTTGCGCCGAAAGGCGCGAAGTGCCGACGAGATGGGAAGTTGCTCGTCAGACGAAAAACCCCTGGGGGTTTGCAGTGCCGTTTCCGCATTCCGCTGCCACAAGGATGGAGACATACGACCTCTTTCTGCGTGGCTTATGCCGCCCGGGGAGAAGTCTTTTTGCTTTTCCGGGTTTGCCGCCCACAGACGGGCGGCCCGATCGAAAAGGAGGTTTTCGTATGTCTGCAACGCTCACCCCTGCCATCTGGGCCATCGTCGGCCTGACCGCCCTGTTCCTCGTCCTCGCCGTGGTCCTTACGGCACGCAGCGAACGCATCACCGCCCATAAAATCACGGTGATCGCCATGCTCTCCGCAGTATACGTCGTGCTCAATCAGGTGGGTACGCTGCGCTTCGGCTGGATCAACATTTCCAGCGCGCCGCTGCCGATCGTGATCGCCGCGCTGCTCTACGGCCCGTTTGCCGGGCTTATGGTGGGGCTGATCGGGAGCTTCCTGGGCCAGCTGATGACCTTTGGACTGATGGTAACGACCGTGCTGTGGATCGCGCCCCCGGCGCTGCGCGGGCTGCTGCTGGGCCTGTGGGCCAAGCGGAGAGGCTACCGCCTGTCGTTTGTCGAGCTGTGCGCCGCGCTGGTGCTCACCTCGCTGGCGGTAACCGTGCTCAACACCTACTTTATTTATCTGGACAGCATCATCTTCGGCTATTATACCGAGGTGCTCATGGCAGGAAAATTCGCCATCCGCATCCTCAACAGTGTCGTAACCTCCATCGCGCTGCTGCTGGTGGCGCCGCCGGTGGTTACGCTGCTGCGCAACACTCTTCACGAAACGCAGGAAAAATAACTGCCTGACCCGCTCTGCCGGATCTGCTCTTACGCACTTCGCCGGAACGCATCGCCGCAGCATAGCCGGGCCGGGCCGGGAGGAGGAATGATTATGTACGAGAGCAAAATGAAATCTGAAGAAACCGACCGCCTGTTTCAAGCGATCCTCTCGCTGCAGGATCTGGACGAGTGCTACCGCTTTTTCGACGATCTTTGCACTTACGCCGAGATCCAGTCTATGACGCAGCGGCTGCAGGTTGCCGAAATGCTCCGCGAGGGGAAGACGTTCACCCAGATTTCGCAGCAGACCGGCGTCTCCTCCGCCACCATTACGCGCGTGAACCGATGCCTGAGCTATGGCTCCGGCGGTTACCTCGCCGTACTGGAGCGGGAGCAGGAGAAAGAGAAACCGTAAAAAACGCGCCGTCCCGATTGGGACGGCGCGTTTTTTTGCAAAAGAGCTTGTGCAGCGCCGCGCGGATCACTCCCGAATCGGGGGGCAGGCGGCCTTCTCCGCAATGGCGGCGCGGATCGTTTCGACGGCCTCCGCAGGTGCGAGCTTGACCTGCTCACCGGTACGCATATTCTTGCAGGCAACCACACCCTCGCTGATCTCATCCTCGCCGAGGAAAAGCACGTAAGGCACGCAGAGCTTGTCGGCATAGTTCATTTTGCTCTTGAACTTCTTCTGCTCGGTGTAAAGCTGGGTGCGAATGCCCTGGGCGCGCAGCGCGGTGGCCAGCGCGATGGCGGGGGCAAGGTCCTGCGTCATCGGCAGGATCAGCGCGTCGGTCGGCGCCGTTGGCACGTCGGGATTGAGCATACCCTGCTCGCCCAGCACGTAGAACAGCCGCGTCAGACCGATGGAGATGCCGACGCCCGGCAGCTGCCGGTCGGTATAGTACTCCGCCAGATTGTCGTACCGCCCGCCGGAGCAGACCGAGCCGATCTCCGGATGGTCGAGCAGCGTGGTTTCGTACACGGTGCCGGTGTAGTAATCAAGGCCGCGCGCAATGGTCAGATCCACGGCAAAATTGCTCTCCGGCACGCCGAAGCTGCCCAGGTATCCCGCCACGGTCGCCAGCTCGCCCAGTCCCTCGTCAAACACCTCGTTCCTGCCGCGGAACGCCTCCAGCGCGGCAAGCACCTGCGCATTGCCGCCGCGGATGGCGATAAACTGCAGGATCTCGTCCGCCTGCGCGTCCGCGATCCCCAGGTCGTCCGTCAGAATGGCGCGCACAAGGTCGGGGCCGATCTTTTCCAGCTTGTCCACGGTGCGCATGATGTCGCCCGCCTTTTCCGTCAGCCCCAGCATGGCGTAAAAGCCGTTGAGGATCTTTCGGTTGTTGATGCGGATCTGGAACCGCTTGAGTCCCAGACGGGAAAACACCGTATAGATGATAGCGGGGATCTCCGCGTCGTTGGTGATATCCAGCTTCTCATCCCCGATCACGTCGATATCCGCCTGATAAAACTCGCGGAAGCGGCCGCGCTGGGCGCGCTCGCCGCGGTAGACCTTGCCGATCTGATAGCGGCGGAAGGGAAACGACAGCTCGGCGTAGTGCAGCGCAACGTATTTCGCCAGCGGCACGGTCAGGTCAAAGCGCAGGCTCAAATCGGAATCGCCCTTGGAAAAGCGGTAGATCTGCTTCTCCGTCTCGCCGCCGCCCTTGGCCAGCAGCACCTCGCTCGACTCGATCAGCGGCGTATCCAGCGGGGTAAAGCCGTAGAGCGCATAGGAGGAGCGAATGATCTCCATGATCCGTTCCATCTGCATCTGCGGAGCGGGCAGCAGTTCCATAAAGCCCGAGAGGGTACGCGGTTTCAGTCTTTCCATCGTTACGCTTCCTTTCCCTGGCGGCAACCGCTTGCGCGGTGCAGCAAAACAATAAGATTGCTATATTTTAGCCGTTTTTGCGGCAAAAGTCAAGGCACTGTGCAGCCCGACCGCCGCCCCTTGGCAGCCGGCGGGAGCCGCCTGCGTCAAACGATCGGTCCGCTCTCTGCTCGCAGACGGGCTCGACCCGGGTGTTGCATACGGCGGGCCGATCTGTTATGCTGGATGGAGAAAGGTGGTGCGCAAATGGCATTCGATTTCAAAAAAGAGTACAAGGCGTTCTATATGCCGGGGAGCGAGCCGGAAATCGTTACGGTCCCCCGGGCAAATTATATCGCCGTAAGGGGAATCGGCGACCCGAACGAGGAGGGCGGCGCCTACCAGCGGGCAATCGGCGTGCTGTATGCCGTCGCCTATACGCTGAAGATGAGCTGCAGGACGGAACATCAAATCGAAGGCTTCTTCGACTACGTCGTTCCGCCGCTGGAGGGCTTCTGGTGGCAGGAGGGCGTCGATGGCTTTGACTATTCCGACAAGTCGTCCTTCCATTGGATCTCCGTTATCCGGCTGCCGGATTTTATCACGGAGGCGGACCTTGCCTGGGCCGTAAAAACGGCGTCCGGGAAAAAGAAGCTGGATTGCTCCGCGGCAGAGTTTTTAAGGGTTGACGAGGGGCTGTGCGTTCAGCTCCTGCATACGGGCCCGTTTGACGACGAGAGCGCCTCGGTTGCCCGAATGGATGCTTTTATTCAGGCAAACGGCTATGTAAACGACTTGACGCGCGAGCGGCTGCATCACGAAATCTATCTGTCCGATGCGCGCAAGGTTGCGCCAGAGAAATGGAAAACCGTTATCCGACACCCGATCAAAAAAATTTAGTTCGTTCAGATTTCGGTCTGTGTACGCAGCGATGGCTGCCGCAAAGCCTTACCCGCTTTGCGGCAGCCATCGCTGTTTTTTACAGATAGATGATCAGCAAGCCCGTCAGCAATCCAAGAATTACCATGGCCGCGGGGAGCTTGGATTTCCACATCAAGATGGATTCCGGCAGCAGTTCGCCAAACACCACGTACAGCATGGCGCCGGAAGCGAAGCTCAGCGAAATGACCAGCGCGGTCGGGCTGATCACACCGATGAAAAAGCCCATCAGCGCGCCCAGAATCGTCGGCGCGCCGGACAATGCCGTAATCCCGACGGAATGCACTTTGTTCATACCGCCCGAAATCAGCGGCACCGCTACCGCCATCCCCTCCGGGATGTTGTGCAGGCCGATCACCAGCGCCATGATCAGCCCACCCCGGTTGGTAAGGATCTGATCCAGCGTTCTGGCGAAGGACGCGCCGATCACCATCCCCTCCGGCACGTTGTGCAGGGCAATGGCCGCCGCCATCACCAGCCCGGCCAGAAACAGTCCGCTGCGGGGCTGGCGGCCTTCCCGGTGCTCTCTGAAATGGTTGGCGTGTGTCAGCTCTTCCAGCGAGTCCGCCGTTCGCGGATGGTTCTCGTCGATATGTGCCACCTCGTGGTTCGTCGTCTTGTCAATCCACGCGTTGAGCATGGCGATGATCACAAAGCCGACGCTCACCCCGCACGCCACCAGCCACACGTTGGCGGCCCCGTCGTCGGTATTCAGCGCCTCCGTCAGCAGGTCGAAACAGACCACCGCGGTCATGACGCCGGCCGCGAAAGACAGCAGTAGGCTGACGGTTTTATCGGAATCCTTTCGGAACATACAGGCGATTACGCCGCCAAGTCCCGTCCCGCCGACGCCGGCAAGGGCTGTGATCCCCACGATCTGCCAGATTGAATCCACCGGCCCACCTCGTTTCGTCATCAAATAGAGCAATCGCACGCGGTCGCTTCCTTTCGACCGTCTGCGACAGCCAATCCAGCCGTATTGTAGCAAAACGGCCGCGCTTTCGCAAGAGAAGCACGGCCATTTATATCAAATATTTTGTCGGAAAAGAATCCGATCGCCTCGCTGACGGACGAGAACGCAGTGCTTAACCCGCGGACGTCCGCACAGGAGTATGCCGGCGGCGCGGTGGTCGGCGGCGTGCTCGGCGGCGGGCAGGCGCTGGCCGCAAGCGGTGTGAACAGCACGGCACAAAAGGCGAAGCTGGAGCGCGCATACCAGGAGACCGGCGCGGCGATCAAGCAGCAGGGGATGCTCAACGACCTGGTGCAGATGGGTCTCGGCATGAGTGAAGAAACGCGCAAGAGCGCGCAGACCATCCGGGATAAGATTGCGCGCGGCGAGAGCGTGAGCGACCGCGAGGTCGGCAGGCTGCTGCGCGGCGAGATCACCGAGGAGTCTCTGCCGGACGGGAGTAACACGAAGGGGATCCGTGAGGTCTATGAGGCGAAGCGGGAGTATGAGAAGTATGCCGAGCGGCTGCGCGAGTTCAAGCGAGTGATCCGCACCGCGCGGCGGGAAAGCGCGGACCATCACGGCGCTGAGCGCCAGTGTGTGGATTCGCTCCATCATTGTGTACCATCCTTTTCAAAATCGTTCGGGCGTTTTGCCTGTCTGCCCCGTAAACAGCCGAGGATGGCAAAATGGTGCATGGAGCGTTTTGTCAAGTGCTTTTTCTGTTTTATTGACGCTTTCTTCTTTACTCACATGACCGGAAACGGACAGGAAAAAGGGCGTAAAACGCGCCTGTGGACGGTTAGAAGCCCATTTTAGGGGTAAGCAAACAAGTCCCTTGTCCACCTCGAAGATGAGATTGTAGCAGGAGTAAATAGCCTGTAATTGTCTAGTTTTTCGGGCTACGATAAGGTGTTAAATGTCCACGTTTTTCTGTTGTTTATTAGCTAACTGCTCCTGTTTCTTGTGGTAGCCGGAATAGAAAAATTAGCATTTTTTTGTTATATTATAATTATGCGGTTATCCATCTTCAATGAGAAGCTGTTCAATGGCTCCATCTGGCGGTTCATCTTTCTGCACGGGCGTGATGTCTTCTACGCAATGATGATGGTGGCTTTTTCGATATGAAGTATGATACCATTTATAGTCTTAAACCGACCACCTATGGGGAATCGGTGGAAATCGGTTTCCTGCTTTTTTATACTATGATCACAGCAAGGAGGTGAGCAAGTGAAAATTGAAATCAAAATAGACGAGGACTGCAAGGAACCAAAAATCATCATTGTGACGGATAAGATGACCGACGAGATCAATGACATCATGAAAAGGCTTTCAGACGAACAACCGAAGATGTTTGCCGGGTTCAAGGACGATGTGGTTGAATTGCTGGAGCCATCAGATTTTTATCGTGTTTTCGCTGCGTCGGGAAAAGTGTTTGCCGAAACAACTCGTGGCGAGTATTTGATCCGTCAGCGGCTCTATGAAATGGAACAGCGATTAGAAAAAAGTTCATTTGTGCGGATATCGAATTCCGATATTATCAACCTGAAAAAAGTCAAAGGCTTTGATTTGAGCTTTGCAGGAACGATTTGCGTTACGCTCTCAAATGGGACAGTTACTTACGTTTCCAGGCGGTATGTCTCCAAAATCAAACAAATATTAGGAATATGAGGTGGTAAAAATGAAGAGAAAGATTATAAAGCGTGGATTTCTTGGATTCCCTCTTGGTATTGCTATCGGTTATGTTATTACAGTGATCATATCGGTATGTGTCGGAGACGGTTCCTTTTATCCTGTTACTGCGGAACTGATCGACACTATGGGCAATGAACTAAATGCCGTTGTTTTTCAAACGGTGTTATGCGGTATTATGGGCATGGGTTACGCAATGGCTTCGGTTATCTGGGATATCGACTCATGGAGCCTTGCAAAACAAAGCGGTGTATATTTTGCAATAGCCTGCGTCGTGATGTTCCCGATTGCTTATATCGCCAATTGGATGAAGCACGATATTGTCGGCATTCTGTCATATGCAGGGATATTTGTTGCCATTTTTATTTTCGTCTGGCTGATTCAATACTTTGTATGGAAAGACAAAGTCAAAAGGATGAATGACGGGATTCAGAACAGCAATAACACAAAATAAACATAACAAAAATATAAAGCGGCGGGATAGGTAATTATATCCTGCCGCTCTGCTTTATTATCGTTCCATGTCTTGCTTGCGTGTAGGTTGCTCTCTGCCGTTTTCCTCTTTCACGATACTGTAAACATTCCTGCGGATTTGCTCCACTTCCTTAACCTCATCTTTCAGCGCGTAATACTGGCGGGTTAGCTCTTTCTTCTCGCCGTTCAGCTTGTCGCGCTCCGCTTTCCACGCCTTTAGGGGAATACTTGTCTTGCCGTTCATTACGGCGTTCAGATAGCGTTCTGCGGCTTCATAGTGGGTCAGCTTCATGCGGTGGCTTTCGTAAAACGCTTCCTGCTTTTTGGGCTTCTGCTGTTTGTATTTCCTGTAAATATCGCGGTACTG
>CAMZIO010000011.1 GCA_947307255.1 uncultured Clostridia bacterium
CGGTAATAAAACACAGACATCCAATGTTAAAGGAAACAAGAAACGACTTTTTCCAATAAATTTTCATACAGATTCCGTTATTGCCCCCTTGCCTGGGGTTGGGGCGGGGTGGTTTTTGTTAACCCCTCCCGATTTTTTTCAATCCACGCGGTGCGCAGCACCGCTGCGTCAGCAAAAAGGCGGCTTGCCGCGCAAGACGACCTTTGCTGACGTGGGTTTGGGAGGGGAAGGGATTCCCCTCCCGGTTTTCTTAATCCTTCCGCGCCTCTTGGCGAGGTACACAACACACAGTAAAAACCCCTGCCATCCGGCAGGGGTTTTTACTGTGTGTTGTGTGTATTTTAGGAGGGAGAAAATCACATCGGGAGTTACCCTTTGCAAGTATAAAATAGCAAGGATTCATGGCCAAAGTTTGAATCCCCTGTGAACATTTTGTGAATTCCAGTCGTTTTCTCCGGGGCCTACCCGTTTTCCTCCCAGAGCACGGCGGCGTCAGCCGCACCGTCGCGGAATTTGCGGCTCTCGGCCACGGCCAGCGCGTCGCAGCGGTTGTTGTACGCGTTCTCCGCGTGGCCCTTGACCCAGTGATAGCGCAGGTCGTGGCGTGCGACGAGCGGCAGGAGCCTCTCCCAGAGGTCCACGTTGAGCGCAGGCTTTTTATCGCTTTTGATCCAGCCCTTTTTCTGCCAGCCGTAAACCCAGCCGCGGCTGAGCGCGTCGATGACGTATTTCGAGTCCGAATACAGCTCGACGACGCAGGGCTGTTTCAAAAGCTGCAGCGCCTCGATCACGGCGGTGAGCTCCATGCGGTTGTTGGTCGTCTCCGCCGCACCGCCGGCGAGCTCCTTTTCGTGCTCTCCGTAACGCAGGATCGCTCCCCAGCCGCCCGGGCCTGGATTGCCGCTGCACGCGCCGTCGGTATAGATGGTTACTGTTTTCATGTCGTTTCTCCGTCAGCGCATATGCTTTTTCTTCACGCTTTCCACGCGCTGGTCGTATTCCTGCTGATCCAGGATCCCCGCCTGGTAGAGCGTCTTCAGGCTTTCCAGCCGCTCTTCGCAGCTGTCCATTTTGATGGAATGCACCTGCTCGGCGTCGTCCTGCTTCTCCTTGGCGCGGCGCCACCGTTCCGCGTCGTCCCGCTGCTCGTTGGCGCGGCGCCATTGCTCCACGCGCTGCATCCGCTCACGCCGCTTGCTCTGGATATCACGGCTCGGCGGCGTCTCCGCCGCAGCACCCTGTGCGTCCTCCGCCTGCTTTTTTCTGTTTCTCTCCACCGCCGAAACAAAAGCGCCGAAGAGATACGCCGCTATGAGCAAACCGATCACTGCTCCCATTTCCCGTTCCTCCTTCGTTATGCATTGACGCTTCCCTGCCCGGATCGGGCCGGTTCGGGATCCATTCTCTCCCGGTGTTTTCAGTACGAGCTGATCTCCAGCGAGCTGTCGTCCTCTCCGGGCTCCACGCTGCGGATCTCCACGGTGTATTTCAGCTCCGGACTGACGACGACCTCCACGCGCTCGCCCGTCCTGTGCCCCAGCAGCGCCTTGCCCACGGGCGATTCCTTGCTGACAAGGCCGCGCAGCGCGTTTTGCCGCAGCGTGGTCACCAGCCGGAGCTGCTGCTCGCGTCCCAGCTTTTCGTTGAAGATCGTTACCTTGCTGAAAAGCCCCACCGTGTCTGCATACTGCCTGACGTCGATCACCTTCGCCGTGGCGATCATGCGCTCTAAGTAGCGGATGCGGCTCTCGTTGCGGTTTTTCTCCTGCTTGGCCACCTTGTATTCGTAATTTTCGGACAGGTCGCCAAAGGCCCGCGCCGTCTGCACGTCCTCGATCAGCTTCGGTCGCAGCACGATGCGGCGGTGATCCAGCTCCGCTTTCATTTTGTCGATATCAACCCGTGTCAGTTCGTCGTACATTTCCTTACTCCAGCTTGTTCAGTCTCTCGCGGTACTCCTCTTTCGTCAGCAGTCCCGCCTCCAGCAGCCGCGCGAGCTCCTCGCGCTTTTTCAGCGCGGTCTCGGTTGAAACCGCCTCCTTCTCCGGCGGCGCGCTCGGCGCGTCCTCCCCGCCGGACATCTCCTCCCACTCTTTGACCTCCGCACGGTAGCATCGGACATACAGGCCAACCGCTGCCGCGACGATTATCTGCATGAGGGGCAGCGAGAACAACGCGCGCACATCCCGGTGCGAAGTTTGCCAGGTATTGGCGAGCAACAGCACGGCGATGATAACCGCCACCAGCACGGCCACCGCGCTTGCGATTCGTTTCCCGCGGGGGCGAACTCTCTTTTCGTTGCTTTCGCTTCGCGCCGGTTCGGCGCCGGTGGCCTGACTTGCTCTGTGATTCCGGTTTTTCTGCACAAGATTGGCCAGCTCGCCCAGCGCGAAAATAACGAGGGCCAAAACGATCAAAAGGCTTAGCATGGCGCACCTCCCGTGTTTTTCTGTCCTTATGATAGCGCGCCGCGCAGGAAACGCCACCAACCACAAGTTGCGCGGGAAGGTTTCCCGCGCAACTTGCGGTTTGCAGCCCTTTATTTAATCCTCGTCCGTGCCGGGCAGCTCCGCCTCGCCGTCCGCGCCGACCTTCTCCGCGCGGGCGATGGAAATGACCTTCACGCCCTCGCCCAGGCGCATGATGCGCACGCCCTGCACGGCACGGCCATAGACGTTGATATTGCTGACCGCCGTGCGGATGATGATACCGTCGTCCGAAATCAGCATGACGTCCTCGTCTCCGTCGACGACCTTGATGGCGACCACGCCGCCGGTTTTGTCGGTAACCTTATAGCTCTTCATGCCGAAGCCGCCGCGCTTTTGCACGTCGTCCCCGCGGAAGAATTCCTCCACCTCCGTGCGCTTGCCGTAGCCGTTTTCCGTGATGGACAGCAGGGTTTTGCCGCTCTTGGCGCGCGCCGCGCCGATGACGTAGTCGCCCCCGCGCAGCTTGATTCCGCGCACGCCGACCGCGTCGCGGCCCATACAGCGCACGTCGTTTTCGTTGAAGCAGATCGCCATGCCGTCGTGCGTGGCGATGAGAATATTCTGCTGCCCGTCGGTCAGGCGCACTTCGATCAGCTCGTCGCCGTCCTCCAGCGTCAGCGCGCGGATACCGCCGCGGCGGATCGTGTTGATTGCGGTGAGCGGCAGGCGCTTGACCGTGCCGCCGCGCGTGATGAACATCAGATAGGCGTTCTCATCCGTCATGTCCTTCACCGCGATGCCGGCGGTAACGCATTCGCCCTCCTCCAGCGGCAGGACGTTGACGATGCTCGTGCCTCTTGCCGCGCGGCCGGCCTCCGGGATGAGGTAGCCCTTCTTGCGGTGCACGCGTCCGCGGTTGGTGAAAAAGAGGATGTAGTCGTGCGTGGACGCGGTGAAAACCCCCTCCACATAGTCCTCCTCGCGCGTGGTCATCGCACGCACGCCCTTGCCGCCGCGCTTTTGCGCGCTGTACTCGTCGGCGGGGGTGCGCTTGATGTAGCCGTTGTGCGTGAGGGTGTAGACGCACTGCTCCTCCTCGATCAGATCCTCGATGTCGATCTCGTCCTCGACCTCCTGAATCTCGGTTTTGCGCGCGTCGCCGTACTTATCGCGGATCTCGGTCAGCTCGTCCTTGAGCACTTGGCGGATCATCGTCTCCGAGCCGAGCAGCTCCTGATAATAGGCGATCTTCTCCTCCAGCTCTTTGTACTCGTTTTCCAGCTTCTCGCGGTCCAGTCCCTGCAGTCTGCGAAGCTGCATGGAAAGGATCGCCTCGGCCTGCACCTCGTCCAGCCCGAAGCGCGCCATCAGATTTTCCCTGGCGTTGTCATAGCTGGAGCGAATGATGCGGATGACCTCGTCGATGTTGTCCTGTGCGATCAGCAAGCCCTCGAGCAGATGCGCGCGCTCTTGCGCCTTGCGCAGATCGTAGCGCGTGCGGCGCACGATCAGATCCTCCTGGAACGCCAGATACTCGTCGATAATATGGCGCAGGGAGAGAATCTTGGGCTGCTTCTGGTTGTCCACCAGCGCCAGCATATTGATGGCAAAGCTGGTTTGCATCTGCGTCTGGGCGAACAGGCGGTTGAGTACGACCTGGGGATTCGCGTCGCGCTTGACGTCGATGACGATGCGCATACCCGTGCGGTCGGACTGGTCGGTGATGTTGCTGATGCCCTCCAACCGCTTGTCATTGACCTGATCAGCCATGTTCTTGATCAGCATCCGCTTGTTGACCTGATAGGGAAGCTCGGTAACGATAATGCGGGTGCGCTCATGTGCAAGCTCCTCAAACTCGGTGCGGGCGCGCAGAATGATCTTGCCGCGCCCCGTGGCATAGGCCGCGCGGATGCCGCTGCGCCCCATGATGATGCCCCGGGTCGGGAAGTCCGGGCCGCTGACGTGCTGCATCAGATCGTAAAGCGTCGCATCCGGATTGTCCAGCACGCAGATGCAGGCGTTGATGACCTCGGTCAAATTGTGCGGGGGGATATTGGTCGCCATGCCGACGGCGATACCGGACGAGCCGTTGACCAGCAGGTTCGGGAAGCGTGCAGGCAGCACGCGCGGCTCTTTGCGCGTCTCGTCGAAGTTGGGGTCCCAATCCACGGTCTCCTTGTCGATATCGCGCAGGATCTCGTTGGCCATCTTCGCCATGCGGGCTTCCGTATAACGGTAAGCCGCCGGGGGATCGCCGTCCACCGTACCGAAGTTGCCGTGGCCGTCGATGAGCGGGTAGCGCATGGAAAAGCTCTGCGCCATACGCACCAGCGCGTCGTACACGCTCGCGTCGCCGTGGGGATGGTAGCGGCCCAGCACGTCGCCGACGGTGGTAACGCTCTTACGGAATGCCTTGTCGCTCGTCAGCCCGTCCTCGTACATGGCGTAAAGAATGCGGCGGTGCACCGGCTTTAAGCCGTCGCGCACGTCGGGCAGCGCGCGCCCGACGATCACCGACATCGCATACTCGATGTAGGAGGTCTTCATCTCGCTGACCAACTCGCTGTTGATGATTTTCTGTTCCGGATAACGCAGGGATTCCGGATCGTAATCGACGTTTCTACGTGCCATGATGAACGCCTCCTTTCTCAAATATCAATGTTGACGGCATAGTGGGCGTTTTGCTCGATAAACTCCTTGCGCGGCTCCACCTTTTCGCCCATCAAAACCGTGAAGGTCTCGTCAGCGACGATCGCATCGTCCAGCGTGATGCGCTTGAGCGTGCGCTTTTCGGGGTCCATCGTCGTCTCCCACAGCTCGTGCGGGTCCATTTCGCCCAGGCCCTTGAAGCGGGAAATATCCACCTTTGCGTTGGGATTGTCGCCGCGCAGCTCGGCGCTGACGCGGTCGCGCTCCTCGTCGGAAAACGCCACGCGCACCGTCTTGCCGCGCGTGAGCTTGTAGAGCGGCGGCACAGCGGCGTAGACGTAGCCCTGCTCCACCAGCGGGCGCATATAGCGGAAGAAGAAGGTCAGCAGCAGCGTGCGGATATGGCTGCCGTCCACGTCGGCATCCGCCATGATGATGACCTTGTGATAGCGCAGGCGATTGACGTCAAACTCCTCGCCCAGCCCGGCGCCGAGGGCGACGATGACCGGCTGGAGCTTGTCGTTGCCGTAGATCTTGTCTGCGCGGACCTTCTCCACGTTGAGCATTTTGCCCCACAGGGGAAGGATCGCCTGGAAGCGGGAGTCGCGCCCGTCTGTGGCGCTGCCGCCGGCGGAATCTCCCTCGACGATGTACAGCTCGGTCAGCTCGGGGTTGTTCTCGTTGCAGTCGCGCAGCTTGTCGGGCATCGCCGCGCCGCCCAGCGCGCTCTTGCGGCGGATGCTCTCGCGCGCCTTGCGCGCGGCCTCGCGCGCGCGGTTGGCCATCATGGCCTTGTCGAGGATCGTGCGCGCGACGACCGGGTTCTCCTCCAGAAACTGCGCCAGCTTGTCGGACACGACGTTGTCCACCAGCGTGCGCATCTCGGAATTTCCCAGCTTCTGCTTGGTCTGTCCCTCAAACTGCGCGTCCGGCAGCTTGACGGATATCACCGCCGTCAGGCCCTCGCGGCAGTCTTCGCCGGAGACCTTGTCATCCCCCTTGATGATGCCGTTTTTGATGCCGTAGTTGTTCAGCACGCGGGTCAGCGCGGCGCGGAAGCCCGTCTCGTGCATACCGCCCTCCGGCGTATTGACGTCGTTGGCAAAGGAGACGATATTTTCCTGATACCCGTCGTTGTACTGCATGGCGACCTCGGCAAAAGAGTCCTTGCGCATCCCGCTCATGTAGATTACCTTCTGGTGCAGGGTGTCCTTGCTCTTGTTGAGATAGCTCACGTATTCGCGGATACCGCCCTCGTAGCACATTTCATCATGCTGCTCCTGTCCTTCCCGCAGGTCGACCGTGCGCATGCGCAGACCGGCGTTGAGGAATGCCTCCTGCCGCATGCGCGTGTGGAGGATGTCATAGGAATACACCGTGTCGTCAAACATCTCCGGGTCGGGCTTGAAGGTAACGGTCGTTCCGGTGCGGTCGGTTTCCCCGACGATTTTCATCTCCTGCGTGATCTGTCCGCGGGCAAAGCGCATCTCGTAGATTCGGCCGTCCTTATGTACCTGCACCTGCAGCCACTCGGACAGCGCATTGACCACGCTTGCTCCCACGCCGTGCAGACCGCCGGAGACCTTATAGCCCCCGCCGCCGAATTTGCCGCCTGCGTGCAGCACGGTAAATACAACCTCCAGCGCAGGCCGGCCGGTCTGCGCCTGAATATCCACGGGGATCCCGCGGCCGTTATCCACAACGGTAATTGTTCCGTCGGCGTTGATCTGCACGGTGATCTCCGTGCAGTAGCCCGCCAGCGCCTCGTCGATGGAGTTATCGACGATCTCGTAGACGAGATGGTGCAGGCCGCTTGCGCTCGTCGAGCCGATGTACATACCCGGACGTTTGCGCACCGCCTCCAGGCCTTCCAGCACCTGAATCTCTGCCGCGTTATATTCCTGTTCCACGGAGGTGATCATGTTCTGTTCTTCCTGCATATCGTTTCTCCTGTTCTTCTGGAGTTTTTTTCGTTGTTACAGCACGGTTTCACCGCTCTCCACACGCCCGGCCAGCGTGCGGCTTGCCAGCTGAGAGAGGTAGACGAGCTGGCGATGATACGGGTGATCGCAGAGAAGGAAGGATTTGGGAATGTCCTCGCAGGCGTCGATCACGACGCCGTCCTCCTCCGCCCGCTTTAAAAATCCGGCGGTGATCTTCGCCTGGGACGTGATTTCCAGGTCAAAGACGCCGATGATGCGCCGCTGCGGCAGCATGACGTTATTGCCGATATGAAGATACATCAACGCACCTTCCCTTCCTCCACGTGCAGCACCGTTCCGCCCAGCAGCGTTTCCAGCCGGTCTTCCTCGCAGCAGGTGATGAGCACCTGCCCGCCGGAGATCCGGTTGAGCACGAATTCCTGTCGATGCACGTCAAGCTCCGAGAGCACGTCGTCAAGCAGCAGCACCGGCGCCTGTCCGGTAATTTCATTATAAATATCCCGCTCGGCCAGCTTAAAGGCCAGCGCCGCCGTGCGCGTCTGCCCCTGCGAAGAAAACTGTCGCGCAGCGTTCCCGCCGATCGTTACGGCGATATCGTCCTTGTGCGGGCCGGAGAGACAAAGATGGGAGGTAAGCTCCGCCTGTGCGTGCTCCGCCTGGTGGCGCAGAAGCTGCGCAACGATCTGCTCCTGCGCCGCGAAGGGATCGGAAACGGTCTTCACCGTCTCGTAGCGCAGCGCAAGCTCTTCCCGTCCGCCGGAGCACTCCCGGTGTGCGGTGGCGGCGTATTCCGCCAGCCGCGCGCAAAACCGCGCGCGATAGTGGATCAGTACCGCGCCCGCAAGCGCCATACGATAGTTGAAATCCGGCAGCGTGTCGCGCAGGGACGGGTGCTCGTCGCTGTCGCGCAGAATGCGCGTCTTGTGCTCATAGAGTCGGTTGTACTCAGACAGCGCCTCGGCGTAGCGCGGGCGCAGCTGCACCAGCGATTGGTCCATAAATCTGCGCCGGGCGGCCGCTCCGTCCCGGATCAGCTGCAGATCCTCCGGACAGAAAAAGACCGTACCCAGCACGCCGGAGAGTTCTCCCGCGCGCTTGATGGGCACCTGATTGACGCTGATTTTGCGACGGTGCGCGGCAGAGAGGGAAATATCCACGACAAAATCTCTTTCCCGTGAAAAGAGTTCTCCGCGCACGCGGGCGCCTTCCGCGCCAAAGCGGATCAACTCTCGCTCCGTCCTCGCGCGCGGCGAACGCGCACAGGACAGATAGACCACCGCTTCGAGCAGGTTGGTTTTTCCCTGCGCATTTTCCCCGCAGATCACGTTGCAATGCGGTGAAAAGGTAATTTCCTGCCCCGCGTAGTTGCGAAAATCTTCCAACAGCAGCTTATTGATCTGCATATTGAACCGTCAGCTCCTGTCCGGCAAAGCGAACGACGTCGCCCGGACGGATCTTTTTGCCCCGCTGCGTGCATACCTCGCCGTTTACCGCGGCTTTTCCCTCCGCGATGAGGAGCTTTGCCTCACCCCCCGTGGAGACGAGCGCAGCAAACTTCAAAAGATCCTGCAAGCGGATAAATTCCGTTTCAATCGTAATAACCTTCATATCCTTCTCCGTTACTGCGCCTTCAAACGCACCGGCAACACCATATAGAGAAAGTGCTCCTCCCCGTCGACGGGCACCAGAATCGCCGGGGAAATGCTGGTATTCAGCTCTATCTTCACGGCGTCCGCAGGTGCGTAGCGCAGCGCGTCCATCAGATAGCGATTGTTAAAGCCGATCTCCAGCGCGCCGCCGTCGCCGGCAATCCGGCACACGTCGCGGGCGTCGCCGTTGGCAGTTTTGGCCGAGAGCGTTACGCGGTCTTCTTCAAACAGGCACCGCACGGGGCTTTTCAGCTTTTCGCTGATGACCACGCTCACACGCTCCAGGCTCTCCAGCATGGCCTTCGTCTCCACCACGACGCCGATCGGATTGCGCCGGGGAATCGCGTTTTTATAGTCCAGAAAATCTCCCTCCAGCCGGCGGCAGATCAGTTCCGTATTTCCCACCTCAAAGAGAATATGCCGCTCGCCCAGCGTGATATGGACCAGTTCTTCGATGTCCTCGCATATTTTCTCCACCTCGTTGAGCGCCGTACCGGGCGCAACGAAGGAAAACGCACCGCCGGCGATACGCTCCAACGGTTCGCGCCGCAGCGCCAGACGGAAGCCGTCCACTGAAACGACGGTAAGACCTTCGTCGCCAATTTCAAACAGGGAGCCCATATGCACCGGCCGCGATTCATTGGTGGATACGGCGAACGAGGTCTGCTGGATCATTGCCTTGAGCGTCTTTTCCGGCAGGGAGACGCTGTATTTTTCCTCCACCTCCGGCAGCTCCGGAAAATCGGCAGCGGACAGCGCCATAATGTCAAAATCCGCGTCGCCGCAGCAAAGATGTACCGTCATCTTCTCGTCGCAGCGAAAGCTGACCGTATCGTCCGGCAGCCGGCGGATAATATCCCCGAACAGCCGCGCGTTGAGAACGATCTCCCCCTCCTCGGCAACGTCCGCTTCGATCCGGGTACGGATTCCGATTTGCATATTGTAACCGGAGACCGTCAGCGTTCCGTTTTGGCACAGAAGCAAAAGTCCCTCCAGTGCAGGAATGGAGCTTTTGGTGGAAACCGCGCGGGAGGCGGTATTGATTGCGTTTTGCAAAACGATCTTTTCACAGGAAAATTTCATGTCGTTTTTCCTTTCTGAATGAAGATTTTTTGATAAGAGAGAAAAAAGAACGATTTAAAAGTCGTGATAGAAGTAGGAACGAAAAAATGTGGAAAAGAAGAAAGAAAACAGAAAAATCAAGGGAAAAACGGTAACAGAAAAATGTGGAAAAAACGAAAGAAATCCACAGAAAAAAGAAAAAACAAAAAAGATACACAGGTTTTCTTTCCACATTGTGTTAATTGTGGGAAAATTCAGCGCTTTGAGTTGATATTGATCGTAATCTCTTTGATTGTTTGGGAAAAGGACGGATCGTTGCGCATTTTCTTTTCCACCTGCTCGAGCGAATGGAGCACGGTGGTGTGATCGCGCCCGCCGAATTCCCGCCCGATATCGGGCGTGGAAAGATTGGTCATGCGTCGGACGAGATAGATCGCCACCTGCCTTGCGTTGGCGGCTTCCCGGCTGCGGGAAGGACCCTTGACCACGCTGTCGTCGATGCCGAAATAACGCGAGACCTCGGTGATGATGAAGGCTGCGGTTGGCACATATTCGTTGCTTTTTCGCATCATGTCGCGCACAGCGCGGTTGGCGCTCTCTTCGTCCATTTCCTTGCCGATCAGATCCCGATAAGCAAGGATCTTGTTCATCGTGCCCTCCAGTTGGCGGACGTTGGAGGTAACGTTCTCGGCAATGTACTTGGCGATATCGTCCTCAATGATCGTACCCCACTGGGCGGCTTTGTTTTTGATGATTGCCAGGCGCGTTTCAAAATCCGGCGGCTGTACGTCGGCCAGCAGACCCCATTCAAAGCGCGTGCGCAGCCGGTCGTCGAGCAGATTCATATCAGACGGCGGTCGGTCCGAGGTCATCACGATCTGGTGGCCGGATTCGTAGAGCGTATTGAAGGTGTAGAAAAACTCGTTTTGCACTTGCTCCTTACCCGCGACGGACTGAACGTCGTCCACCAGCAGCAAATCGGCGTCGCGGTATTTCGCGCGGAACTCGCTGCCGCGGCCGGCCCGGATCAGCTCGATGAAGGCGTTGATAAAATCGTCGCCCTTGACGTAAATGATTTTTGCGTCGGGATTGCGCTGGCGGAACTGATGGGCGATGGCGTAAATCAGATGGGTCTTGCCCAGGCCAGAGTCGCCGTAAATAAAAAGCGGGTTATAGTGGTTGCTCGCCCCGTCTGCGACCGCACGGGCGGCGGCGTAGGCCATTTTGTTCGATTCGCCCACCACGAAGGTGTCGAACGTGAATTCGCCGGATTCAAGCAGGGACGTCGCCTTCTTTACCTTTTCCGGTTCAAACGCGGCACGCTCGTCGCTGGAGAGCAGCTTTACCTCAAACTCGGAGGAATAGATATCCTGGAGCGCGGCCTTGATCTGTTCGGAAAAGAGCGACTCGATCGTGCTTCTTTTAAATTCATTGGGGCAGAAAAGATACAGCGTGCGGTCGCGGATGGCCAGGGCCTCCACTTCGTCAAACCAGGTGTTGATCGCCGTCTCGGACAACTCCCGGCTCAAGCGCTGCAAAACGATCTGCCAAATATCAGCAACGGAATTCAAATGGAAACTCTCCTCTCTGTCTGGGAATAACGGCCAAAAGGCCGAAAAAGTCCTCTTAGAGTATAGCAAAAAACCTGCAAAAAAGCAACCATTATCTTCATATTCTAAATAAAAACAAATGGCGTTTTTTTCAAAAAAGAGGGGAAAACCGGGAAACGGCAAAAAGGAGAAGACGGCGAAAAAACGAAACTGTGTATAATTTTTGGTTGACAGAAAAGATACCAATCGCTATAATATCTTCTGCGTCATCAAAAATGGCGTTTTGTTTGTCAACTGCGGGAACGGGAGCGATTCCGTCCGCCGTCGAGTAAGTGCGGCCGCCAAACGCCGCCGGTAATCTTTATAGGAGGTAAAAAGCTATGGCTACTTCTCGCACCTATCAGCCCAAGAAGCTCCAGCGCTCCAAGGAGCACGGCTTCCGCAAGAGAATGTCGACCGCCAACGGCCGCAAGGTTCTCGCCCGCCGTCGCGCCAGAGGCCGCGCCCGCTTGACCCACTAAGGGAAGATCATGGCGCACCGCATATAAATATAGAGAGGGACGGACGGTGAAAAAAGTTTTCATCCGCCGTCCCTTGAGGGCGTTTTTCATGAAAGTGTCCGTGGAGGAGAAGGCAGCGAGCAGCGGGGAGAAATCGGTGTGAAACGAGCAACGACGATAAAGGAAAATTACGAATTCCGCCGGATGTATGCCAAGGGAAAATCCGGCGTTTCGCCATGCCTCGTAATTTACTGCCGCCCCAACCACCGCGGGCATAACCGCCTGGGCATCACGGTGAGCGCCAAGCTGGGCCATGCCGTGGTGCGCAACCGCATCCGCCGCCGTCTGCGCGAGATCTATCGTCTCAACCAGCCGCGACTGAAGCAGGGATACGACGTCGTCCTGGTCGGACGTATGCGCGCGGTCTCTGCCGACTATCAGGAGCTGGAGCGCGCGTTTCTGCACGTCTGCGAAAAGCTGTCGCTTTTGGAGAAGACGGTATGAAATACGTGCTGCTTGCCCTGGTGCGGTTTTATCGGCGGTATATTTCTCCCCTGCGCCCGCCCTGCTGCCGATTTATTCCCACCTGCTCGGAGTATGCGCTCCAGGCAATCGGGAAATACGGCGCGCTCAAGGGCGGCTGGCTGACGCTGAAACGACTTTTGCGGTGCCATCCCTTTTATAAGGGAGATCGAATCTACGACCCTGTCCCCTGAAACGCTGCGCGGGCACGCAGCGGGGAAAGACCGGCTGCGCAATCAGGCGGTCGTTATCAACCGGTCGCATCCGAGCCGATGCGATCTACACGGAGGAAGCACAGAATGTTTTCAACCATCGGATATTACATTTGTATCCCCTTCGCCTGGATTCTGCGTCTGTTTTATAACCTCACCGGATCTTACGGTTGGGCGCTGATTCTATTCACGCTTGTCGTGAAGATCGTGCTGCTCCCCTTCCAGCTCAAGTCGAAGAAGAGCATGATGCGCATGAATCGCTTCCAGCCCAAGATGAAAGAGATTCAGACCAAGTACGCAAACAATCCGGCAAAGATGAACGAGGAGCTGCAGCTTCTCTATGCCGAGGAGGGCGTCAACCCCATGAGCGGCTGCTTGTGGAGCTTTTTACCCTTCCCGATCATTATCGCGCTGTATTCGATCATCCGCCAGCCGCTCGGCCGCTTTATGCTGCTGGGGAGCGACACGATCGAGTCCATCCGCACCTTTGCCCAGTCGCTCGGCTACGTGGCCGAGCAGACGGGCGGCCGCGCCTCGTTCTACGAGCAGATCCACCTTGCGCAGTTCATGTCCCAGAATTTCGACAAGTTTTCCGGTAAGTTTGAGGGGATCTTCCCCCTGTCTTACGACTTTTTGGGGCTTGACCTGACCAGAATCCCGCAGGACGCGATCCAAAGTATTCCCACCGAAGGATGGGCGGCGATCGGCCTGGTGCTGATTCCGGTTATCTCCGCTGCGCTGAGCTTTTTCCAGTCCAAGGCGTCCATGGCCGGCACGTCCAACGCCGCGGCAAACGACGCGGCCGGGCGGTCCAGCCGTATGATGCTGTGGATGATGCCGCTCATGTCGCTGTGGATCGGCTTTACGCTGCCTGCCGCCCTCGGCGTTTACTGGATTGCCAACAGCTTTTTCATGATGATCCAGGATATGATCCTCAACAAGTATTTCACCAAGGAAATGGACCGTGAGGAGACGGAACGGGAAAAGCAAAAACGCGAGGAGCGCGTGGCGCGCATGATGGCCGCGCGCGAGCAGCAGCGCCAGCAGCAGATGACCCCGCCGGCCAAGCAGGTGAAAAAGGCCGAGAAAAAGCCCGAAAAGAAGGGCAACGCAACCACGGAGAACGGTCGTATCGGAGAGCGCCCCTATGCAAGAGGCCGCTCATTCCACACCGACCACTACGGGGAATAAGAATAAGGAGCTCGTTTTATGATTCAATATATTGACGTATCGGGCAAAACGGAGGAGGAAGCGATCCATCGCGCCCTGGAGCAGCTGCAGCTTGACCGGGATGAGGTTTCGATCGAGATCCTTGAGCGTGCGAAATCCGGATTTCTCGGCTTCGGCGGCCAGCCCGCGCTGGTGCGCGTGAGCTATGACGACGGCCAGAGTGAGCCGGCCGTCTCGCAGGAGACGAAGCAGGGGGAAGAAGCTCCGGCCGCAGCCGCTGCGCCCAAGGCGCCGGTCAAGCAGCCGATGTTCCAGCCCGAAATTCTGCAAAAGGAAATGCGCGCGAAGGAAAAGACCCGGCGCGAGGAAAAGAAAACGGAGGCAAAGCCCAGGGAGAAGGTCAAAAAGACCGTCGACCTCGGCGCGGAATGCTCCGATGAAAAATCCGAGCAGATCCGCACCTTCCTCACCGGCTTGCTCTCGCACATGGAGAGCACCGCGGAGGTCAAGGTGTACGAGGTGGAGAAGGGCCGCTACAAGGTCATTCTTGAGGGCGAGAAGCTCGGCGCGCTGATCGGCCGCCGCGGCGAGACGCTCGACGCGATCCAGCAGCTTACCGCCTACGCCGTCAACCACAGCAGCGAAAAAGGGCGTGTGCGCGTGCAGGTCGACGCGGAGAACTACCGCGAAAAGCGCGAGCAGAGCCTTGAACGGCTGGCGGACAAGGTCGCGGCGAAGGTGATCAAGTATCGCCGCAACGTAACGCTGGAGCCGATGAACGCCTACGAGCGCCACGTGATCCACACTGCGCTGCAGGATACGGCCGGCATTTCCACCTTCTCGATCGGCACCGAGCCGAATCGCCGCGTCGTCGTTTCCTACGACCGCAGCAAGCAATAAACCGTCGGCCCCCCGGCGTGTGATACGCCGGGGGGCCGTTGCGCGTTTTTTGACGGAACGCCTCTGCCGCGGCCGACTCCGCCGGGAGCGCGCGGGCAAAAGACCGCGTCGCCCCTGCCCTTCCAAAATATAAAAAAAGCCCTGCCGACTCCGGCAGGGCTTTTGCGTGCAGCGCACGGCTTACTTGTCGTTTTCCAGCAGGCCCTTGAACCCGGCGGCAAGGCCGGCGAGCCCCTGAATCTCGCTGGGGATAATGATCTTGGTAGCCTGACCGTCGGCCGCCTTCTCATACGCCTCCAGCGCCTTGATCTTGACGACCTGGTCGTTGGGGTTGGCCTCGTTCAAGAGCTTGATGGAGTCCGCCATCGCGTTTTGCACCTTGCGGATCGCCTCGGCTTCGCCCTCGGCCTTGAGGATCGCGGCTTCGCGCTCGGCCTCGGCCTTGAGGATCGCAGCCTGCTTTTCCGCGTCGGCGCGCAGGATCGTGGACTGCTTTTCGCCCTCGGCCACGAGGATCTGGCTCTGCTTCTGGCCTTCCGCCTGCAGGATGGACTCGCGGCGTTCACGCTCGGCCTTCATCTGCTTTTCCATCGCGTTCTGGATTTCCTTGGGCGGCAGGATGTTCTTGAGCTCCACGCGGTTGACCTTGATGCCCCAGGGGTCGGTGGCCTCATCCAGGATGGCGCGCATCTTGGCGTTGATCACGTCGCGGGACGTAAGGCTCTGGTCCAGCTCCATATCGCCGATGATGTTACGCAGGGTGGTGGCGGTCAGGTTCTCGATGGCGTTCATCGGATGCTCCACGCCGTAGGTGTAGAGCTTGGGATCGGTGATCTGGAAATAGATGACCGTGTCGATCTGCATGGTAACGTTATCCTTGGTGATCACCGGCTGGGGATCGAAGTCCGCCACCTGCTCCTTGAGCGAGACTTTCTTGACCACGCGCTCGATGAACGGGATCTTCAGGTGCAGCCCGACGCCCCAGGTGGCACTATAAGCGCCCAGGCGCTCCACCACGTAGGCGCGGGACTGCTGCACCACGTGGATGTTGCTGACGATCATCCCAAGGATGAGCAGAACCAGGATAATAAGACCGATATAACCAATGATGTGCGGCATAGTTTTAATCCTCCTTTTTTTCTGTGACGAAGAGCTTTACGCCCTCCATCCTGACAACTGTTACTATGGTATCCTTGGGAATGACCTCGCCGTTTTCGCTGCGGGCGGTCCAGGTCTTCCCGTCGATGTAGACCGCGCCGCGGGAACGCTCGTTGTCCACCGTTTCGACGACGCGCGCTGTGTGGGCAAGCACGCGGTCGGCGTTGGTGGGGGTGATCGTGTTGTCCAGCATCCTGCGCGCCAGCGGCCGCGTCGCCACCAGCGCCGCGATGGACACGATCAGAAACAGCACGAACTGCAGCCAGAGCGAGGCGCCCAGCTCCGCCGTGATCAGCGCCGCCACTGCGCCGACGACAAACCAGATGGACACCAGCCCCGCCGTCGCCGCCTCGGCAATGCCGAAGATGATGATAGCGGCGATCCAGATAATCGTCATCACGTCATCCGCTCCTCCTTTCAGACTTCGCACACAGTAAACGTAGGCAGGTCCCAGCAAAGCAATGACACACAGCAGAAAGATCCCGACCATCTTGTTGTAGGGGGAAAGGTTGCTGTAGAAGTCGGACAGGGCGCTGCCGAGCGTGCGCCGGGGCAGGGCTTTGGTCTCGTGCGGTGCGGCGGGGTCTTCGGTGGGCAGCTCGTCGGCAAAGAGCTCGTTCATCGTCGTCCCGTAGCGCGAGCAGATGTAGATCACCTTGTCCAGCTCCGGATAACTGCGCCCGGATTCCCACTTCGACACCGCCTGGCGCGAGACCTGAAGCTGCTCGGCAAATTCCTCCTGCGTCAGGGCGTTGCGTTTTCGGACCGCCTGCAAGCGATCGCCAAAGGCCATTGCATTACCTCCGTTTCTCTGTTTAGCTGCAGTATAGCGGCTGCACGGCCGCATTTCCACCAACTTGAAGTTTACAAAAGCGTTTTTTTACCGCAACCTCCGGTTTACACGCCTCCGCCCGGCTGGAGCTGCAGTGCTACTATTCTATCACGCTTCTCGGCAAAATACCAGTCCTATTTTGCCGGCCGCGCAGCAGAAAGAAAAGCGGTTGCGTTTTGGGCGCGGATTCGCTATACTGGTTACGATATCAGATGACGACAGGAAGTGATGCAGCAATGCTGGCGTTTGCCATCCCCTGCCTGCTGGGACTGGAGAGCCTGGTGGGCGACGAGGTGAAAAAGCTGGGGCTTTCCGACGTGCGCGTGGAAAACGGGCGCGTTTTGTGCCGCGGGCAGGCGGCCGACGTTGCGCGGCTGAATATCAACCTGCGCTGCGGCGCGCGTGTGCTGCTGGTGCTCAGCACCTTCCGCGCCACGGATTTTGAGGCGCTGTTTCAGGGTGTGCGCGCGATCGACTGGGCGCACTGGATCCCGTGCGACGGGGCGTTCCCCGTTGCGGGCTATTCCATCAACTCCACGCTCCACTCCGTCCCGGCGTGCCAGTCCATCGTGAAAAAAGCGGTCGTGGACCGGCTTTCCGCAGCCTACGGCCTTTCTCAACTGCCGGAGACCGGGCGGCGCTGCCAGATCCGCTTTTCTATTATGAAGGACGAGGTCATGGTTGCGCTGGACACCTCCGGCGAGGGGCTGTACAAGCGCGGCTACCGCGCCGTGGGCGTGGCGGCGCCGCTGCGCGAGACGCTGGCGGCGGCGATGGTCAAGCTCTCGCACTACCGCGGGCTTGATCCCTTCTGCGATCCTTTCTGCGGCTCCGGTACGATTGCCATTGAAGCCGCGCTGATCGCCAAAAACCGCGCGCCGGGCTTGAACCGCAGCTTTGCCGCGCAAAGCTGGCAGACGCTGGACAAAAAGCTCTGGCTGGACGCCGCGGACGAGGCGATGGACCGGGAATTCCACGGGAATTACGAGATCTGGGGCGGGGATATCGACCCGCAGGCCGTCGAAATCGCGCGCCACAACGCACAGCTTGCCGAGGTGGACGACGTGGTGAGATTCGAGGTGGACGACGCCACGCGCTTCCATTGGGGCGGGCTGTACGGGCGCGTGGTAACCAACCCGCCCTACGGCGAGCGGCTGCTGGAGCGGCAGGAGGCGGAGACGCTCTACCGCGCCTTTGGCCGCGCCATGGACAAGCTTCCGGACACCTGGCGCGTTTACGTGCTCTCGTCCCACACGGAGTTTGAACGCTGCTTTGGCCGCGTCGCGGACAAGCGCCGTAAGCTATACAACGGTATGCTCAAGTGCGATTTGTTTATGTACGGCAAGAAGCTGTGAGCGCGGCTTGCGTACTGCGCCGCGCGTCGGCACGGCACGCGGCGCGGCGTGATTGCCTGAGACCGGGAGGGAGCTTTCTGTGAAACATATCTTTATCATCAATCCCGCCGCCGGGAAGAAGGACGGCCGCGCGCGCGTCTACGCCATGGCGGAAAAGCTGAAAAACGAACACGGCCTGGACGTCGAGTGTATGCTGACCCGCTCGCCGGGGCACGCGATGGCGCTCACGCGCGGTATTGCCGAGACGGGCAGCCCCGTGCGCTTTTACGCCTGCGGCGGCGACGGCACCGCGAACGAGGTTGCCAACGGCATCGCCGGGTTTCCCCGCGTGGCGATGACCTGCGTGCCCATTGGCACGGGGAACGACTTTTTGAAAAACTTCGGGGCGGACGCGGCAAAATTTGCCGACGCGGAAAACCTGTGGAACGGGGACGTGCAGCAGCTCGACATGATCGACTGCAACGGCCGCCTGTGCCTGACGATCGCCTGCGCGGGGCTGGACGCGCGGATCGCAAAGGACGTGCATCGGTTTTCCGCCGTGCCGCTGCTCGACGGCAAGGGGAGCTACGTCTTTTCCCTGGCGGTGAACTTTCTGTTCAAGCCCATCGCCAGCCGCTGGACGGTAACGCTGGGCGACACGGAGCTGCCGGAGAAGGATTTTGCCGTGATCGCGGTGTGCAACGGCCGCTATTACGGCGGCGGCTTTCTGCCGGTGGCGGAGGCGCGTATGAACGACGGGGTGCTCAACACGCTGATCGTCAAAAAAGTTTCCCGTCCGGCGTTTCTCAAATTCATCACGCCATACTCCCGCGGCGAGTACGATAAGTTCCCGCAGTTTGCCGCCTGCTATACCGCGCCGTGCATCCGGATTTGCTCGGAGCGGGCGGATATCGTTACCTGTCTGGACGGCGAATGCATCACCGCCGACGACGTTACCATCCGGCTTTCCGACAAGAAGCTGAATTTCTTCGGCCCGAAGGGCTGCGATCCCAACGCTACCGCCAAAGAAACGGAAACCGACGCCCCTTGAAAAGTGAAACGAGCATAAAAATATCTAATCGTATAAAATGTCTTGAAAACGAAGCAATTTCGTATATAATAAAGATAGCTTTATTGCAAGCAAATTACGCCCGTATGTCGGATCAAAAATGGGAAAGAAGATGTTTTATTGTGGAAAAATTCGTTTTAATCCCAAGGGACCATTACAGGCAAAAATTGCTCCGTCTGGCGAATAACGGGAACGTAACGTTCGTCGTCGGCGTAAGGCGGGTCGGCAAAAGCTGCATTGCGGCCCAGCTGGAGGAGGATCTGCGCGAATACGGCGCGGACGGTGCGGCGATCCTCCGCTACAACTTTGAAACGACCGACGCCGTGCGCCTGACGGCCGACGACCTGATCAACTACGTGCGGAAACGGCACGTGGAAGGGGTGCGGAATTATCTCATTTTGGATGAGGTAACGCACGTCGTCGAGTGGGAGCGTGCGATCGACAGCCTGTGCCAATACGAGGATTGCAAGCTGTTTTTGTTCTCCTCCAACCGGCGGATTCTATCCGACCGGCTCGACGCGGTTGCAAAAAACGCGTTTGACGTGGTAGACGTGCTGCCGCTTTCCCTGCCGGAGTTTATGGCGTTCCAGCAGTTTCAGGAAATTACGCCGCCGGATACGCCGCTGCTGGAGAAGAAATACGTCCGGTTTAACGAAAAGGACAGAACGTATACGGTGGAAGAGATATACGGCTGCTATATTACCTACGGCGGGCTGCCGGTCATGAAGCCGGAGTATATGGATATGGAGCGGGCCTGGGTCATAACGGACGGGTCCTATGGCGCGATCGTAACCAGGGATATTCTGGAAATCGGCAGCGGCAACGGCATCAGCGCCGTTACGGATCCCGTGCTGCTGCGAAGCGTGATCTCCATTATGGCAAAAAGCATCGGGCAGAACGTTTCCGCCACGTGGATCGCCCACCAGACGGCGGAATACCTGCAGCGCCCGTCCGCCACCAAAACGATTGAAAGCTATATTCGTGCGCTGCTCAACGCGCATCTGTTCTATATTGCCGAGCGCTGCGATATCCGCAAGGAAAAGACGTTAAAGACCCTGGCGAAGTTTTATATCGTTGACGCGGCGATCCACAATTACGTGCTGGGCGGCCCCGCGGAAAATGAAATTCACCTGCTGGAAAACAAGGTGTTTTTCGAGTTGATCCGCCGCGGATACCGCGTGTGCAACGGAAAGCTGGGGCAGAGCGAGGTTCAGTTGGTTGCGAGCGACGAGCGCGGGAAGATCTATATCCAGGTCGTCGACGAACTGATGGAAGACGGTATGGACCGCAAGCTCGCGCCGCTGAGAAAGATTCGGGACAGTCATCCCAAGCTGGTGATCGTTTTCCACGGGAGCAGCGGAACGACGGAGGACGGGATCGTTATTCTCAATGCGTTCGAATTTTTGATGGGAGCCTCCTGGGGGCGGTGAACGCCGTACCGGGAAGGCGCCGGTACGATTATAAGCGTTAAAAAGTAAAAAAAGACGGCCGAAGGCCGGAACCATCCGTGCAGTACGCGCGATGGCTCCGGCCTTCTTTTTTTGTATCGGCGCAACGATGAAGGAAAATTTGCTTTTAAAAAAATCATGAAAAATAACAAAAATATATTGTAATTTAAAAAATGATTGCTATAATAAAAAACATCACTTTGAATCCCGTTTATTTATTTTGACGCAAAATAATTGATTATTGCGCAAAAAATAAACGGAAGAAAGGAATCTGTATGGAAAAGAAAAAGTTTTTGAGTTTTTTGTTTGCTGTTATTCTGTGCGTCGGACTGTTTCCAACAACTGTGCTGGCGGTGGATGATCCGTGGGCAGAGGGAAAAATAGAGTTATCTTTTGGATGGGTTAGCCCAGACGAATACAGAAATAGCTGGCAGAGTCCGGCCGCTGGCAGCACGAGTTGGCTTAGACTGCCATATTTTTCAAATGGCGCCGCAGCGTTGATTGACAGCAGCGGCGAAGAGGTTGCATCCTATACCGGGGAGGCACGCCACACGTTCAGCGGCTTGAAAGCCGGCACTTATACGATTCGGCTTACTGTTCTGGATAGCGGTATTTATGAAATTGTACACGGCGTGGTCAACGGGGGCCCCATCCCGCATCTGATTACCGAATATGAATCGACCGTTGAAGTTACCGAAGGAAATACAAGCACGATCCTCCGCTGGGTGGCGCTGGAGTACAAGGCCTACGGTTTCAAAACCGTTACTGATATGGGCAGCTTTAAAGACGGGAGCAAGGAAAAGACGTATTACACGGGTTGGAATGGGTACAGTGAGAATACTGATCCGTCGACAGCGAGCGGCCATCCTTATTTGAACACACACAACGGGATTTACTGGGGCGACCACGCAGGACAATATTCAAACATGACGAGTATAGAAGAGCCGGTTTTGGATGCAGCGGAGCAAGCAAACGGCTGGAGGTTTATCGGTTGGAAGTGCGAAGGCGATCCTTCGGGTAAAATCTATACGACAGATGAAGCGCTGCTAATTACCGTTAAGGGTGATATAGTTCTCCGTGCCGTTTTTGAAAGATTTGGATATACCGTTACGTGGAAATATCATAATACTACTTTGGAGACGGACGAATACGTTCCGGAAAATACGGCCCCCAGTTACGACGGCGATATTCCGACAATGGGTGCAGAGTGGGAATTTGTCGGTTGGAGTAAAAACCCAAACGCCGCAGTTGGACTTGCAGTGGAAGACCTTGCTAAAGTGTCGGAAAACGTTACGTATTACGCGATCTTCCAGAAGTCTGCGGCGGACGGCAAGACCATTATAAAGGTCGAAAAGACCGGCACCTCCGGCAATGTCGATACTTACACCATTTTTTACTCCGACGGCACTACGTACGATTTTACTATAACGAACGGTGAAAATGGCAAAGACGGTGCTGCTGGCAAAGACGGTAAAGATGGAGTTGATGGCAAAGACGGATGCTGCGCCCCGGTCCCGGAAGACTTAAATTGCAAAGACCATTTTGCCTATATTATCGGATACCCGGATGGAAACGTGCACCCGGAGGGGACCATTACGAGAGCTGAGGTAGCAACTATATTCTTCCGAATGCTGGACGATACCGTCAGAAGTGCCTCCTTTACAAGGGATAACAGCTTCAGTGATGTGGAAGAGGGTCAGTGGTATAATAACGCAATCTCAACGATGGCCAGAATGGGCGTTGTTAAGGGATATGAGGATGGCACTTTCAGACCAAACCAGAACATAACGAGAGCGGAATTTGCTGCTATAGCGGCAAGATTTGACAAGACAGCAAGCAGTAATTTGCCGGTTTTCACGGACACATATGGCCATTGGGCGACGTATGAGATAGGAAAAGCTGCGAGAAACGGTTGGATAAACGGGTATCCGGACGGAGGCTTCAAACCAAACCGGGCCATCACAAGAGCAGAGGCTATGGCGCTTGTAAACCGCGTGCTCAGACGCGATCCACAAAATCCTGCGGATCTTCTCAACAATATGATTAAATGGCCAGACAATATGGATACCAGTATTTGGTATTACCTCGATGTACAGGAGGCGACCAATAGCCACGACTATGAGCGCACGACAAAAGCGACAGAGAGATGGACGGCACTTGAGAAGCTGCGCGATTGGTCGGCTTTTGAGAGGTGAGCAACGGTAGATAGCGGCCATTGAGGAGGTCTTGGACCCGCGGGCGAGAGAAGAGATGATCGCCAGCGGATTTGACCTGAGCCTGTTTACCTGCACGCGGGGCGGAGCAGCCCGCTTTACCCTGCGCTGCAGGTTGCTGTCTGTGCCAATCGGATGATTGACGCGGAGAAAACCCACGAAAAAACGATCCATGTCAAAAAAGAAAGGAGAATCAGACATGAACAAAAACGGGTTTGCAATCGAATTGGCGCGCATGACGAATATTCCGAAGGCAGCGGCGCTGAGAATGACCAACGCCATGCTGGATATTCTGTCAAAAACACTCAACGAGAAAGAAACCATACGGCTGTCCGGCTTCGGAACGCTTGAGGTGCGTCGCGCGCCGGAGCGGATGGCAAGAAATCCCCGCACCAACGAGCCGGCCGTCGTCCCCGAACGGCATAAGCCGGTCTTCAGACCGAGCAAGCAGCTGCTGGGCAGAATGAACCGGGAGGAAGCGTAAAAGCCGGAGTGCCCCAATAAAAACTGCACGTGATAAGAGGAAAGCAGACGCTTTTGGCGCTCTACTTTCCTCTTGTCTCATGCAGCGTGCGGCTCCGCGGAGCCTGCGATTTATCGGATCACACCGAAGAGGAGCAGCCCCACGGTGTTGATGGCAAGGTTGGCGCACAGATGCACCAGCCACGACGGATAGAGCGAGCCGCTCGTTTCGTTCAGCCGGTTGAAGAGCAGCCCGCCGAAGGCCAGGCCGAGCATCGAAAGCAGGAAGATCGCCGGGTGGAACCACCGCGCCGTCATGCCCACGTGGTAGAGCGCAAACAGAACCGCGCTGAAGGCGTAGGCAAGGGCGCGCGGAGCGCAGCGCGCAAGCGCGGCGAAGGCGTAGCCGCGGAAAAAGAACTCCTCCAGCAGAGAGTTGAACAGGGAAATGTAAAGCGCAACGTACAGGAAATTTTCGCGGTTGACGCCCACGTTTCCGCTCAGCTGCGCGGCGATGCGGGTAAAGTCGATCTGCCCGTGCAGGAGGAAGTAAGCCGCCAGAATCGCGGCAAATACGCCCAGCCCCAGCGCGAGAGCGCGGCGCAGCGTCCCCTTCCCCGCCGTGAACAGCGTGCGCAGCAGCGCGCGCCCCTCCGGTACGCGGAGATAGTAGAGCAGCGGAACGAGCAAAAACAGCGCGAGCTTGAGCAGCGATTTGACCGCATAGGTCGGCTGGACCAGACCGTCGAGCAGGCTCATCCCCAGCGCGCACAGGAGCGCCGAGCCGACAATATACCACGCCTGCCGTTTCATTGCGCCACCCCTCCCCTGCACGGTCGTTTTTCTCATTGTAGCAAACGGCGCGCTCTCTTTTTGAACGAAGTGTTAATTTTCGGCAAAATGGAAAAAAATGTAAAAACCCCCTTGCAAATGCGCAGGCGTTGCGTTATGATAGCACCGTTGGTTAGCACTCTGGGATGTGGAGTGCTAAACTTCGCCAAAATCTGCCAATACATTATCATATATAAGGAGGCAATACCCATGAAACTTACTCCGCTTGCAGACCGTGTGATCCTCAAGATGGTCGAAGCCGAAGAAACCACCAAGGGCGGCATTATTCTCACCGCCAGCGCGAAGGAAAAGCCCTCGGTTGCCGAGGTGATCTCCGTCGGCCCCGGCGGCATGGTGGACGGACACGACGTCGTGATGACCGTCAAGCCCGGCGACAAGGTCATCACCAGCAAGTACTCCGGCACGGAGGTCAAGCTGGACGACGTGGAATACACCGTCGTGCGCCAGAGCGACATTCTCGCCATCGTAGAGTAATCGTCAAAGGGGACTCCCTCCCCGTTAAAGGCGCCCTGGCCGATCCGCTGCGGCGCGCGCCGTGCGCACGCAGCGCGCCGCAGGATGTGATTTGTCAGGCACAGATCGCAACGAATCACGATCACAATTTTCCTTCGCCCGACGGCGAAAATAACGTAAATGGAGGCATTTTACTATGGCTAAGCTGATTAAATCCGGTGAAGAGGCGCGCAAGGCGCTGGAAATCGGCGTCAACACCCTTGCCGACACCGTGAAAGTTACCCTCGGCCCCAAGGGCCGCAACGTCGTGCTTGATAAGAAGTTCGGCGCGCCGCTGATCACCAACGACGGTGTTACCATCGCCAAGGAGATCGAGCTGGACGATCCGTTTGAGAATATGGGCGCGCAGCTCGTGCGCGAGGTGTCCACCAAGACCAACGACGTCGCGGGCGACGGCACCACCACCGCCACGCTGCTGGCGCAGGCCATGGTGCGCGAGGGGCTGAAGAACCTCGCCGCCGGCGCCAATCCCATCGTGATGAAAAAGGGCATGGCGAAGGCCGTGGAAGCGGCTGTGGGCGCCATCAAGGCGAATTCCCAGAAGGTCAACGGCACGGCGGATATCGCCCGCGTGGGCACCGTCTCCTCCGGCGACGAGTTCATCGGCAAGCTGATCGCCGAGGCCATGGAAAAGGTCAGCAACGACGGTGTGATCACCATCGAAGAGTCCAAGACCGCCGAGACTTACAGCGAGGTCGTCGAAGGCATGATGTTCGACCGCGGCTATATCACCCCCTACATGGTTACCGATACCGAGAAGATGGAAGCCGTCGTGGATGACGCATATCTGCTCATCACCGACAAGAAGATCTCCGTGATCTCCGACATTCTGCCCCTGCTGGAGCAGCTGGTTCAGTCCGGCAAGAAGCTCGTGATCATCGCCGAGGACGTTGAGGGCGAGGCGCTGAGCACCCTGATCGTCAACCGTCTGCGCGGTACGCTCAACGTCGTGTGCGTCAAGGCGCCCGGCTTTGGCGACCGCCGCAAGGAAATGCTGCAGGACATCGCCGTACTCACCGGCGGCCAGGTCATCTCGGAGGAGCTGGGTTACGACCTGAAGACGGCCGACGTTTCCATGCTCGGCCGTGCCCGCCAGATCAAGGTTACCAAGGAGAACACCACCATCGTGGACGGCGCCGGCAACAAGGCGGCGATCCAGGCGCGCGTGGCGCAGATCCGCACCCAGATTGGGCTGACCACCTCCGACTACGACCGCGAGAAGCTGCAGGAGCGCCTTGCCAAGCTCGCCGGCGGCGTGGCGGTTATCAAGGTCGGCGCTGCTACCGAGACGGAGATGAAGGAAAAGAAGCTGCGCATCGAGGACGCGCTCAACGCGACCCGCGCGGCTGTGGAGGAAGGCATCGTCGCCGGCGGCGGCACTGCCTATGTCAACGCTGTTCCCGCTGTTGAAAAGCTCGTCAGCGAGGTCGAGGGCGATGAGAAGACCGGCGTCCAGATCGTCGCGCGCGCCCTGCAGGAGCCCATCCGTCAGATCGCGGCGAACGCCGGTATCGACGGCAGCGTCGTGCTGGAGAAGATCAAGACCAGCGGCAAGGTCGGCTATGGCTTCGACGCCTACAAGGAAACCTATTGCGATATGATTTCCGCCGGTATCGTCGATCCCGCGAAGGTTACCCGCTGCGCGCTGGAGAACGCCGCGTCGGTTTCCTCCATGGTGCTCACCACCGAGGCGCTTGTCGCTGACAAGCCGGAGCCTCCCGCACCGGCGGCTCCCGCCGGCATGGGCGACATGGGCGGTATGTATTGATCGAGACAGAAAAAGTCGTTTTGCGCCGGACCTTTGGGAAAAGGTCCGGCGCATTGCTTGGATCGGAATAAGGAAGGCGCCCGATGCATTGCATCGGGCGCCTTCCTTTTTCGTATCAATGGTTTACATCTGGACGCGGGTACCGGTCTTGCCCTCGATGCCCTCTTTTGCCTTGTCCAGCAGCGTGATGAGCGCAACGCGCCCGGGCTTGGACTCGGCAAAGCCCATTGCCGCCTGAACCTTGGGCAGCATGGAGCCGGGAGCAAACTGTTTCTCCTCGATATACTTGCGTGCATCGTCCGGGGTGAGAACGTCCAAACCCTTCTGGTCGGGCTTGCCAAAATTGATGGCGACCTTCTCCACTGCGGTGAGGATGATCAGCATATCGGCATCCACCAGCTCGGCGAGTTTGGCGCTGGCGAAGTCCTTGTCGATGACGGCGGGGGTGCCAAAGAGCTTGCCGTCCTTGCGTACAACGGGGATGCCGCCGCCGCCGACGGTGATGACCACCGTGCCCGCTTTGAGCAGCGCGCGGACGGTGTTCTTCTCGATCACGTCGATGGGCTTGGGCGAGGGAACGACCTGGCGATAGCCGCGGCCGGCGTCCTCGACCATGGTGTAGCCCTTCTCGGCGGCGATCCTGTCGGCGGTCTCCTTGTCATAGAACGCGCCCACGGGCTTGGTGGGATGCTGGAAGGCGGGGTCCGCCGCATCGACCAACACCTGCGTTACGACGGTGGCGACGTCCTTATCCACGCCGCGCGCGGCAAGCTCGTTGCCGATGGCGTTCTGAAGGTGATAGCCGATGTAGCCCTGGGACATGGCGCCGCACTCGGGGAAGGGCATATCGGACTTGATGGCCTTTGCCTCGGCAGCGGTAGACATACCGAGGTTGATCATACCGACCTGCGGACCGTTGCCGTGGGCGATGATGACCTCGTTGCCCGCCTCAATCAGATCAACGATGGGCTTGGCAGTTTTGCGCACGAGCTCAAGCTGCTCATACGGGGTATTACCCAGAGCGTTGCCGCCCAGGGCGATCACAATGCGTTTGGACATATGAAAATCTCTCCTTGTCGTTCAGTCGTCGAGCACCGCCGTGCGGGACCCGAAGGCAATGCGGCGCGATTACAGATTGCCGATGGTGGCGACCATGACCGCCTTGATGGTGTGCATACGGTTCTCCGCCTCATCGAACACCTTGGAGTGCGAGGAGAGGAAGACGTCGTCCGTAACCTCACGGATATCATAGCCCAGCTCCTTCTGCGTGGCAGCCATGGTGGTGTCGAAATCGTGGAAGGAGGGCAGGCAGTGCATGAAGATGCAGTCGGAATTCTTGGTGGCGGCCATCACGTCCTTGGTAACCTTGAACGGGGTGAGCTGCTTGACGCGATCGGGGATCTTATCCTCTTCGCCCATGGAAGCCCAGATGTCGGTGTAGAGCGCATCGGCGCCCTCCAGCAGAGCGATATCGTCGCCATATTCCACCACGGCGCCGGTCTCTTCCCCGACGGAGCGGCAGTAGTCAACGACTTCCTTCGCCGGAGCAAGCTCCTTCGGGCCCCAGCCGACGTAGTGGATGCCGAGCTTGCAGCAGATGTACATCAGGCAGTAGGCCACGTTGTTGCGGGTGTCGCCGCAGAAGACCAGCTTGCACTTGTTCAGCGGCTTCTTGGTGTTCTCCATCAGTGTCAGGATATCGGCCAGCGCCTGGGTGGGGTGATCCACGTCGGTCAGGCCGTTCCACACGGGCACGCCTGCGTACTTCGCCAGATCCTCAACGACCTTCTGGTCGTAGCCGCGATACTCGATGCCGTCATAGAAGCGGCCCAGCACCTTGGCGGTGTCAGCGAGAGATTCCTTCTTGCCCATCTGAGAGGACTTGGAATCCAGGAAGGTAACGTGTCCGCCCTCGTCGAGTGCGGCAACCTCGAATGCGCAGCGGGTGCGGGTCGAGGTCTTTTCGAACAGCAGGACGATGTTCTTGCCCTCCAGCAGGTTGCCGCGGATGCCGGCGCGCTTTTTCGCCTTGAGATCGGCGGCGAGATTGAGCATATAGCGGATCTCGTCCGGGGTGAAGTCCTTGAGCGTAAGGAAAGAGCGACCTTTCAGATTGACAGCCATGGTAATGATTCCTCCTTGAAATTTGTATAATAACCGGATTGGCTTATAGATTGGGTTGGGTTGCCGCCGCGCAAAGAGCGGCGGCGCTCAGAGTTAGATGTCGTCGCGATTGACGGGGCAGGACATACAGCGCGGGCCGCCGCGGCCGCGGGAAAGCTCGGCAGAGGGGATGGTGATGACGGTCATCCCGTGCTTTTCCAGCAGCTCGTTGGTTACGTAGTTGCGGTCGTAGGTGATGACCTTGCCGGGGGCGATGGCGAGCGTGTTCGAGCCGTCGTTCCACTGCTCGCGCTGGGCCGCCAACAGGTTGCCGCCGCCGCAGCGGATCAGATCGACCGCCGGGAGCTTCAGCTCGGTTGCCAGGATCTTGGCAAGATCGTCCTTGAGCGCGTTGAACTTCAGATCGCCGTCGTCCATGGTCATCTCGTATACGTTCAGCGGGCCCTCAATCTCAGGATGGATCGTGAATTTGTCGTAGTCCACCATGGTGAATACGGTGTCAAGGTGCATGAACGCACGGGTTTCGGGAATGTCGAAGGCGAGCACCTTCTTAAACCCGGAGTTGCCGAGCAGGCTGCGCGCAAAGGCCTCGGCGCCGGAGGTCGTCGTGCGCTGAGACAGGCCGACGGCCACGATATCCTTGGAGAGCACGAGCACGTCGCCGCCTTCGATGGAATAGGCGTCGCGCAGGTCGTACCACTGCTGATTGCCGGGAGCGGCAAAGTCGCGGTTGTAGAGGAACATATAGCGCAGCAGCAGGGATTCGCGGCGGCGGGCGTCAAAGTGCATATGATGGATGTTGATGCCGTTGCCGACGCAAGCGCCCGGATCGCGCGTAAAATAGAGGTTGGGCATGGGGTCGGACACGAAGGGATAGTCGTCCGTGTCCAGGTCCATCAGGGAGGTCGGCTCCTTCGTGGCGACCTCGCTGCGCTGGATGCCCGCGATCATTTTGGCGACCATCTTCTTCGGAGACATTTGCAGCAGATAGTCCGTCATCGCGGCGCGCAAGCCCTTGGAGTTGATCTTGCTGAGGTTCAAAAATTCGTTCACGAGCTGGATCTGCAGGGCGGGGTCTGCAATCGCCTTGGCGACCTCGTCAACGTAGTAGATCACCTCAACGCCGTTGTCGCGCAGGACCTGGGCAAAGTGGTCGTGCTCCTCCTGTGCGATTTTGAGATAGGGAATATCGTCGAACAGCAGACGCTCGATCGTCGAGGGAGTCAGCGCCTCCAGCTCCTCGCCGGGACGGTGCAGCAGCACCTTGTTCAGCTTTCCGATCTCCGAGTAATTATGGATACCGGGATGATTCATGCTTGCGCTCCTTTCCGGGCGGCACCGGCGTTTCGCCGGGCGGCCTGATGTATTTGGGTGGATAGCAGAGGGGACGATCCAACAAAGCGGCGGCGCGGTCGTCGTTCCCACGCCGGAGCTTATGCAGACAGATAAGCGGGCCGGAGCAGCCGCAGATCAACCGCTCCGGCGCGCATAGCCGCGATCAGAACAGCAGGTGCGCGATGGGGACGACGATCAGGATGGAGATGATCGTGCGCTCCAGGAAGATCACGAACAGCTCGCCCAGGTTAACGGGCAGCTTGGAGCTGATGATCAGGCCGCCGACCTCGTCGAGGAACAGGACCTGCGTGATGGAGATGACCGCAACGATAAAGCGGGTCATGGCATCCTCGCAGCCTGCGATCAGGATGGCCGGCGTGAACATATCGGTGAAGCCGACGACCATCGTACCGGCGGCCGCCTTAGCCTCGGGCACGCCGAGCAGCTGGAGCAGGGGATAGAACGGCATGCCGAGCCACTCGAAGATCGGAGTATAGTCCGCAATGATCAGCGCGACGGTACCGACGGCCATGACGGTGGGCAGAACGCCGAACCACATGCTCAGGCAGTTCTTGAGGCCGTTTCCGAAGAATTCACCGGCGCCCTTGTGCGCGGCAACGCGCTTGAGCGCGAGATCCATACCGTACTGGCTGGAGCTCTTGTAGCCCTCGGGCAGGGTGTCGGGCATGGCGTTGCCTTCCACAAGATAGGTTTCGGGCTTCTTGTTCAGCGGCCAGATGCGCGGGCAGATGATCGCGCAGACGATACCGACAAAGCAGATCAGCAGGTAGTACAGACCGAACATGTGGGTCAGCCCGACCTCTTCCAGCACGACCAGGGAGAATGTGATGGAGACTGCTGAGAACAGTGTTGCTATGATGGATGCTTCTTTTGCGTTGTAGTAACCGCCCTCATACTGGTTGCAGGTCAGCATCACGCCCAGCGTGCCGTCGCCGATCCAGGAGGTGATGCAGTCCACCGCCGCACGGCCGGGTACTTTGAAGACCGGGCGCATGAACTTGGTGAGCAGTGCGCCGACGTACTCGAGAAGACCGAAGTCCAGCAGCAGCGGCAGCAGGAAGCTTGCCACCAGGAACACGAACACGAGGCCGATGATCAGGTCATAGGCAAGCTCGCCTTCGTCCGCTCCGGCGATCATGTGGATGAGCGTGCTGTTGGACGCCATGCCCATAAAGTCCTCGCCGTAGAGGTAAGTGACCCAGACACAGATGCAGCCGATCAGACGGATGATCGCCCAGATGGGGGAGCAGGCGAAGCAGTCACGCAGCAGCTTGTTGTCCATGATGAACTTGGGCTTGGCCTGGGCGACCAGCGCCAGCAGGGCCGAGATCGTGAGGATCGCAAGGCAGACGATTGCGACGTTGTTGTAGCCGATCGCATTTTTGAGCCAGTCGGCAAAAACCTTGACGATGACCGTCATGCTTCTCTTGCCGGTCTCTTCGACGACTGCGCCGATGGGCAGCGGAATCATGAAGATCAGGATACCGATGATGGATGGGATCAGGAATTTTGCCATTAGTTGAGATCTGTTTTTCATATGGTAACCCTCCTAATTCTATTTGTGCGGTGCGTCCGCGCGGTAAAATGCCCAAACGCCAGCACATTTTATATCTTAATTATACTTTGCAGGACGGAAAAAACAAGGGTTCTTTTACTTTTTTTACACTTTTACCAAATACCCGCCGGATGCGCGGCGGCAGGTCTGCGGCCCCGTTGCGTTATTTATTCGCTTCGGTATCCACAGGCCGCCGGAGACGCCGCGGGATACGGCGGGACAAAGGGCGGCCGACCCGGCAAACGCGGGCGGCGGTATTCGGGAAAACGGAATAAATATCAACGGGAGGGTGTTTTGCCGCCGATACGGGCGAGGCGCGGTTTTTGTGGAAAACTGCCATTGCCGCACGGAAACGCCCGCCGGGAATACACCCGGCGGGCGTTTCCGCGCGCCCGGCGCGCAGGCCGGAACGGGTCATACGGCGGCGAGCAGCCTTTCAATCAGGCGATTGACCGCCTCCGGTGCGTCCGTGTTGGAATTGTGTCCCGCGCCGCGGATCCATTCGATCGGGATTCCGGTCTTCTTATGCCACGCTTTGTTGTAGCGGATGGTGGAGCCGGCGCGGTCCTGTTCCCCGCAGATCAGCAGCGCGGGGCAGGGGATCTGATACGGAAGATCCGCCGCATAAGCCTCCGCCAGCATCCGATACCCGTGCCCGGCAAGGCTCGCATAGCGCGCTTGGTCGCCGTCGTAGACCATCATCATCTCACGCATGAGGCTTCTTCCGTATTCCGACGTCGCAACGCCGTTTGTCCCGGAGCGGAGCAGGGACTTCCACGGATAATGTCGGTAGACAGGCTCCATCCGGTTCAGCAGCCAGATTTCCGCGCCGGTTATGTATTGCCGCTGCAGCGGCGCGGAGTCGATGGACACGAAGCCCCGCAGCTTTGCCGGGAACTGCTGGGCGAACGCCTGCGCAACGTAGCCGCCCATGGATTGGCCGATCAGCACCGGCCTGTCGAAGCCCTCCTGCGTCAAAATCCCGTCCAGCCATTTTGCCTGATCCGCCAGACGGAACGTGAGCGCAAAGGGCCAGGACGCGGCGTGCCCCGGCGCATCCCAGACGAGCACCGGATATTGCCCCTCAAAATATGCGATCTGTTTGTCAAACAGACGGTGATCGGCGGTAAGCCCCGGCAGAAAAACCAGCTGCGGCGCGGGACGCTGCGCAGCCTCGTTCACCCAATAGTGGATTTGACCGCAGGGCGTGGGATACAACTTCTCAAGCATAGTTGCCACCTCTTTCTCCGCGACGGCAATCGGGAAGATTTATTCCGTTATACCGGAAAGCGAAACGAATGTCAATCCGCCGAAGGAAGGGAAACGAGAGACGCTGCACCGGCGCGCAGCCGTGCAAAAAGCCGGAAAGCCTTGCACGGCTTTCCGGCTGAAGCGGCGTATAAGAGGGCGGATCGGCCCGGCCCGGAAAAGCGCAGGGACAAAAGACCGCTCCGCCGCTACTGCGCGCGGCAGGCGGGATCGTCCCACTGCCCCAGCATGGTTCGCATCCACCCGGCAACGTCCATACCGTAGACCGCGTTGAGATTTTCGGGGTGCATGACCGTTTCGGTTTCACCGTGCGCGACGGTATGACCGTGATGCAGCAGCAGCGCCTGCGTTCCGTAGGCTTTGGCGAGCGAAAGATCGTGCACCACCGATACCACCGCCCGGCCGGGCGTTTTCAGCCAATCCGAGATCAGCGCGAAAATCTGCTTCTGATACACCAGATCCAGATGGTTGGTCGGCTCGTCCAGCAGCAGATAGCGCGGGTTCTGCGCAAATAGCTGCGCAAGAAAGGTCCGCTGCAGCTCGCCGCCGGAAAGCGCCAGCACCGATTGATGGCGCAGGGGCGTAAGCCCCGTTCGCTCCAGCGCCTCCTCGACCGCGGCCTCATCCTCCGCCCTGTGAGACGAGAACAGACCGCTTCGGTGCGCGTAGCGTCCCAGCCGGACGACCTCCTCAACGGAAAAGGCGTACCCGACGAAGTGATTCTGTGAAAGGACGCCGATCGCGCGCGCGCGTGCCGCGGCGTCCTTTTGCCTGAGATCCGCGCCCGAAAACCGGATCGTGCCCGTATACGCTACGCCCTGCTCCACCGCGCGCAAAACCGTCGATTTCCCCGCGCCGTTGGGCCCGACGATCATCAGCCACTGCCCGTCCGGAACCGTAAAGGAACAGTCGTCGACGGCGGTAAACGCGCCATATTGCACGCGCAGGTGTTCCACCTCCAGCATATCCCTCACCTCCACCTCGACCGGTAATAGATTGCAACGAACATCGCCGCGCCGACCATGCTCGTTACCACGCCCAGCGGCAGCTCCCGCGGGGAGAACAGCGTCCGCGCCGCGAGATCCGCCAGCATCAGAAACACTGCGCCGGAAAACAGCGAGGCGGGCAGCAAGCGCTTATGATTCGGCCCCACGACCAGGCGCACCATGTGCGGCGTAACCAGGCCGACGAATCCGATCGTACCGCCGATGGATACGCACACGCCGACCAGGCACGAGACCATGACCAGAACCGTAAGCCGCACGCGACGCACGTTGACGCCGATCTGCCTTGCGTTGTCGTCGCCGATGGCAAAGGCGTTGAGCTCCCGCGCGTGCAGCAGCAGGACCGTGCCGGAGACGGCCAGCGTCGCGGCAAGGATCGCGGCGTTCCGGTAGCTGGAGCCCTGCAGGCTGCCCATCGTCCAGAACGTGATGCTTCTGAGACGGTCGCTTGCAAAGGTGATCACGATGCTCATCACGCTGGAGGCGAACATCGAAAAAATCACGCCGATGAGGATGATCGTACTCGTCGAAAGGGAGCCGTCCAGCCGGTAGGAAAGGCTGAGAATGATCAACAGCGACAGCAGGGCAAACAGGATGGCCATGACCATCGTCCCCGCGAACGGGAGACGCGGAAACGTGATGCCGAATGCGATGGCCAGCACCGCGCCGAGCGAGGCGCCGGACGAAACGCCCAGCGTCGAGCCGTCCGCAAGCGGGTTTTTCAAAAGCCCCTGCATGGCGGCGCCCGCCAGAGAGAGGGACGCGCCGACCAGCGCCACGCACAAAACGCGCGGCAACCGGATGGGAACCACCACGGACCGGGCCAGGGAGAGCGCCGCCCCGGAGGGAACCCCGCGCACGGCGTCATGCACGACCTGCACCGTATCCCGCAGCGGTATCGGCACGCTGCCCAGGCAGACGCATGCAAAGAACACGCACAGGGTAACCAGTGCGAATACCGCGTAGATCCATCCGTCGAACTGTTCGCCGATCCGTTTCATAAGCACCCTTTACGCAGCGGGCGTCAGCGCCTGTGCGTTCTCTATAACAAAATCGTAAAGCATTTTTGCGCCGTCGGCAAGACGGGGTGCGGGACGGGACAGCTCGTTGTTCTGCAGGTTCAGGATCGCCTGATTCCGCACCGCCGTTACGTTCTCCCAGCCCGGACGGGACAGGATCTCCTCCACCGGGGTCGGACCTTCCCCAAAATACATGGTGATCGTAACGATGTAATCCGGGTTGCGCGCAAGGACCTGCTCCTCGGAAATTTCCGCCCAGCCGTCCAGGTCGCCGAAGCAGTTCTCAAGCCCCATCATCGTGGCGATCTCGTCCATAAACGTGTTCTTGCCCGCGGTCCAGAGGCCCCACTCCAGCGGGGAAACCTCAAAATACACGCTCTTGGTGCCGTCCAGCTTATTTGCCTCGATCCCGGCAAAGCCCTCCTTCATGTCGGAGATGATCTTCGCGGCCTCGGCGTCCTTGCCGAGCAGCTTGCCCAAAAGCTCGATGGACGTATATACGCCCGCAATATCCTTTGCATCGCTGACGACGACCGCAACGCCCGCGTCCTCGAGCTGCTTGACCTGCTCCTCGGTCTGCGCCATGCTGCTCATGACCAGCACGTCCGGCTTGAGCAGCAGGATCTGCTCGACGTTCGTGTTGCCGCCCGACTCCACGCTCGGCACGTCGAACACCTCTGCGGGATAGTCGCACCACTCGCCTCTGCCGACCAGAAGATCCCCCGCGCCGAGCGCGTAGACGATCTCGCAGTCCGCCGCGGAAAGCGCGACGATGCGCTCGGCGGGCTTGTCCAGCGTAACCTCGTGCCCCATCATGTCGGTCAGCGTTACGGTCGTATCCGCGCCCTTGCCGCACGACGAGAGCGCAAGCAGCATGAGCGCCGCGATCAGGAGCGCTCCCGTTTTTTTTAGTTTCTTCATGTTGGTTCCTCCTTGAAAATCAATGATAATCCTTTCGGACTATTTACCGAATACTGCGCGCTGCGCCGGCGAGAGGGCTTGAATGCCGGCGCTTCGTCCTCTACGTATCGCTCCTCGGCTGTTTGCTCGGCCGTGATCAGGATCCGCTGCGCGGCGCGGATATTTCCGGTCTGCAGGGCGGCGAGCGCGTCTTCGGAGGCGTTGGCCATCAAATGATAAAGCCGCTTATAGTCCGGCATAGAATCCCCTCCGGGATATAAAAATGGCGCAGCCGGAGCTGCGCCACGAAAAACGCAGAGGCTCCGCTGTCGCCAAACAGCTTCAACAAATGCGCGGTCGCCCACGGTATGCTGAATACGGAGCGTGCATTTTTGCCGAAACAAAAATGCACACCGCAGGAGAGACCCTGCGCAAAAATAGTATGAAGCTGTTTGGCAAAATCATACTACCATTTTTCGACGCCGTTTGCAAAAGAAAAAGTTCGACGGTCTCCGACACGCTTCGACAGCCTGAGATGGCTGGTATGGTAAAGGCGGGGGCGGCTCCATCGCCCCCCCTGCCGGCAAGCGGTGCGCTTATCCGTGTGTTTTTACAAAGCGCGGGCCCGCCTGCCCCGTCGTGCCAGCGGCGCAGGCGCAAAGCGCCTTACGAAAGGCGCGCCTTCCAGGCTGCTTCCTGAAACCCGACGAGCACGAAGCCGTCGCCCACGAGGATCGGACGCTTGACGAGCATTCCGTCGGATGCGAGCAGCCGGAGCTGCTCCGCCTCGCTCATGGCCGGAAGTCTGTCCTTGAGCTGCAGCGCCTTATAGGACAGACCGCTGGTGTTGAAAAACCGCTTGAGCGGCAGGCCGCTTTGCCGGTACCAGGTCTCCAGCTCGGCAAGCGTAGGCCGTTCGTCCTTGATGTTGCGCTCGTCGCGGGCGACGCCGTTTTCGTCCAGCCACTTTCTCGCCCGCTGGCAGGTTGTGCATTTGGGATAGCAGATAAACAGCATGATCGTTCCTCCTTTGTCCCGTTCGCTGGCGGCCTGAGGGCTGCCGCGTGCTCCGCCCGCGCGAGGCGCCGCGGAGCGGGTTCAGTGAGCTTTGCGGGACGGAGAACCGTCCGGACAACTGCTGCCGGGCGCGCCGTGGACCCTGCGTTCGACCTTGCGGTTCGGGTCGTAGGGCAGCCCTTTCGACAGGCAATCGTAGAGGACGTTGATGACCTCGATCTCCGGTTCTCCGTCAAACTGCAAAAGCGGGAAAGCCTCTCCGAACGTCTCCCGATACTGTATCAGCAATAATTCAAGCATAGCTCCTCCCCATCGCGGTTCATTTGTTGGCTTCTTCCAGATAGCGCACCGGCTTGCCGTGCGCCTCCGCATACTCGATCTCCGAGCGCGTGCTGGAGCCGACGTAGCCGCCGACGTTGATGACGAAGATCTCGTCCGCCATGTCGATCTTGCGCTTGTGCATATCGTCCAGCATCGCCTTGGTTTTCGTCAGCGTGTCCTCCGACATACCCTCCCAGACCTCTGTGTCGCCGGAGTGCCCGAAGAGTCCTACGCTGATGACGATATTCCCCTCCAGCGTCAGGCGTTTCTGCGCCTCCAGAAAAGCGTCCTTGAACCGGGTGCTCCCGCAGAGGGTGATCACCTTGTAATTCCCGACCATAGCGTTCTTATTTCAGCGCCTTGCCGGCGTCCCAGGCCTTGCCGACCTCCGCGCCGAGCACGTGATAGGCGCGGTTGAACGGGTCGAAGCAGATCGGCGCGACCTTGGCAACGTCCACCTTGCCGTCGGTCAAGGCGGACTCGTCCACGCTGACGTTGACGATCTCGCCGCGCAGGATGCAGCTTTCCCTGTCGTAGCGGATGACCCGGCACTCCAAGCACACGGCCAGCTCGTTAATGATCGGCGCGTTGACCAGCTTGCTCTTCGTGGCGGTGAAACCGGCCTTTGCAAACTTATCCGGCGTCCGGTTGCCGCTGGCGATGCCGACGTAGTCGCAGGACGCGACGTGCGCGGCGTCCGCCATGCTGATCGTGAACGCCCCGGTCTTTTCAAAGTTTTGGCAGGTCTTGTGGCCGGGCGAGAGGCAGACGGCAATCTCGTTTTCCTCGCAGATGCCGCCCCACGCGGCGTTCATGGCGTTGGGCACGCCGTCCTCGTCGTAGGTGCCGATGATCCACACGGGCTGGGGATAACTCAGGGGTTTCGCGCCGAAGCTCTTTCTGCTCATGATAACGACCTCCTGTCAATCGGTGTTCCGATTTTCATTTCTTTGCGCCATTGCGGGGCGTCGCCGTCATCCGCCCAGTATTCGTCCATCTCGCAGATGCCGCCGTCCTTCAGTCGCAGAAAGCTCACGACGTGAAAGGATGCGCTGTGATCCGTCGGGAAAACGCGAACGACCGTGATGATGCGGCTGCCGAGCGTTTCCACCCGCTCGATCTCCCCGTCCCAGTCGCCGGGATAGGAGCAGTTCGCCCGGATATACTCCGCAACCGTAAACCGCTCGTTCGAGCAGGGCCAGCGGATTACGGCGTCTTTGTGAAAATAAGCGGGCAGCGCCGCTTCGTTCTGTGAAAGAACGTCGTGCCAAAATGCGCAGATGTCCATAGGCAAGCTCCCTTGGCAAAGATGGGGAGATTCGACGGCCTGCCGCGGCGCGCCGATCCGATATTGTCAGTATACCATGTTTTATCTCCAAATACCAGCCTGCGGCAATTTTTTGTCGGCGTCTCCCCCGCTCTTTTTCAACAATCCGGCGCCTTACGTCTCGGTAAGCGTTTCCAGCAGGCGGCCCACGTGGCGGGTTTCAAAGAACATATCCCGCTTCGCCAGCACGATAATCGCTGCGGCGGCGGTTACGACGACAGTTTCCACGCACTTCGTCTCCGGCGTCATGGCGATTTTCTCCTGCATGAAATTGACGAACAGATGGAACACCATGCAGGCGAGGATGGAGCGGTCGCTGGCCAGGTAGACCCAGGTGATGACGAATCCCATCGGGATGCAGCTGACGAAGAAGTTGACCACGTACAGGGGGTTGACCATCAGGCCGGCCTGATAGGTGCCCGGAATGAAGAGCAGCGGCAGATGCCACAGCGACCACAGCGCGCCGAAGATCATCGACTCCCAGAACCAGTTCATATATTCACCGATGGAGTCCTCGCAATAGCCCTTCCAGCCCACCTCCTCAATGATGGAGGCTGCCAGAATCATGAGAAACGCGCTGGCGACCCCGACGCCGGTGAAGGAGAAATCCTCGGTGAAAGCAAACTGATCGAGGGACTGGCCGAACGGCAGCGACAGAAGGATTGAGCAGGCCACGATCACGGCAAATACCAGCACCGCGAGAAATACGTTGCCCCATTTCACCTTGTAGAAACCGATCAGCTTGTTCTTCAAATCCCGCTTTAGCGCATCCGACTTCGACAGCAGCACGAACAGCGTGGATACCACGGCGGGCGCGAGCAGTCCGGCGGCCATCAGCGCCATGCCCGCGTTCTCCGGCAGGAAGATGGCGGGGATCCAGAAGATCCAGGTAAACAGATAGGCCAGAGCGAAAAACTTAGCCGGCTTGTACCGATAGCGGTTAGATGGATTCGTATTCATGTTGTTATCTCCTCCTGCTGCGGATGCAGCTCCATATATTTGATGCGCCGGGAAAACAGTATGAACAGGGCGACGGCGGCCTGGCAGACGCCGGCTGCAAGGATGAGCGTCGCCGCGCCGCGCCCAACGCCCCGACCGTTCAGACGGCCGATCACATCCGCGGCGGCGCCGGAGACGGCGTAGGCTGCCCCGTAGCCCAGTTGGGAAAGAAAGCCGATCAGCCCCCACGCGCGCCCCTGGGCATCGTCCGGGAGGTTGATCCGGATGAGATAGTCCAGGCAGTTGTTGGCGAAGGGCAGCATGGCGAAGAACAGGAATCCGAACGCGCAGATAGAGGCGATGCGTTCAAAGAGCCCGAAGCCCGCCATAAAGACGCCCGCCAGCCTCCCCGGAGGCTCTGCAGGAACGCCTCCTTCTTTTCCGCCGGCTTCGTCCCGATTTCCCTGCGCACGACCGCCGCGCCGGCTACGGTCAGAAAGAAGGTGCAGACGTCGATGACCAGCAGTTGCTTCACGTCGCCCACCGACAGCAAAAAGCCCGCGAGGATCGGGGAAAACAGATAGCGGGCGCTGCCGGCGAGGGACATAAGACCGCTGGCCCTGGAGTATTCTTCCCGGGTCAGAAGGTCGGTGACCGTCGCGCGGTACGAGGGCTCCAGCAGGGCGGAGAATACGGCGCTGACGAACACGCCGAGGCAAATCTGCAACAGCGACGCGCCGCCGGCCGCCATGCACACGAGGATGTAAAGAATACCCAGCGCGGAGCAGCCGTCCCCGAGCATCATCAGCAGCCTGCGGTCGTATCGGTCCGCCAGCACGCCCGCAGGAACGCTCAGCAGCAGCGTCGGCAGAAAGCCCAGCAGCGTTACCAGCGCCATGCTCGCGGCGCTGCCGGTCTGCCGGAAGAGATAGACGCCCAGGCCGAAGCTGGTCAGACCGCTGCCAATGGAGGAAACCAGCTCACCTGACCAAAGCAGCAGAAACCTGCGCAGGCGATTGCCCCGATTCACGCTCGGCCCCTTTGCGGTATGAGCGCCCGGATAAAGCCCATGCTCCCCGGCGCGGCGCCGAGCAGCGTTTCCATCACGTCGATAAACACGTCCGCGTCGGCCTCCGTAAACCGCCCCTCGTCAAACAGCTCGCTGCCGAGGAGCAGCAGCATCTTCACCCGTTCCGGAATGTGGTCGCAGGTAAAAAGCCCGCCGCGCACGCCCTCTTCCACCGCCTCGGACAACAGCGGGACGAAGGCATCCAGCAGCCGCTCGCGCATCCGCTTGTGCAGGAGCGCGTTCTCCGGCTGATTGAGCGCCGCCTCGATGGGCTGCTCGTCCTGCGTGGGACGAGCGGATGCGATGATGCCGACGAGCTTCCGCGGCGTCGGCATTTCCGACGCCAGGACCCGGCGGGCGGCGGTAGCCTCCGCCTCTATCATCATGCCGATGACCGCCTCCAGCATCTGCTCCTTGCTCTGGAAGTAATAGTAATAGGTGCCCTTGGCAATGCCTGCCGCTTCGATGATTTCATCCACGCTGGTGTTTTCATAGCCCTGCGTCAGAAACATTCTGTACGCGATCTGAAGCAGCTCCTGCCGCCGCTTTTCGCCCTTCTTCACGATATCGCCTCCAATTTCGACCGTCGGTCGATTATTAGTATAAACAAATTTCAAACGCTGTCAAGAGAAAATTCGACTGTTGGTCGAATTTTGATTTCGCAACGGGTTTTCCCCCTTTGTTTTCCTCTGTGCGGGAAACGCCCCAAGACCCGCGGGAAAGGTCAAAACGGTCGTTGTCGCCCGCCGGCACGCCCGCCGGCAAACCGCGAAAAAGCTCCGGTACGGGAAAAGGCCGCCGCTCCGGAAAAGGTCTTTTTCACGCCTCCATTTCCCGACAGCTTTTTTCTCTCCACCCGGCTAAAATGGGGAAAAACGGGCAAGGAGGCGGACAAGCTGTGAAGGAAGGGCTTACGCATCAAAAGGAGATCGTGCAGCGGCTGCCGGGCTGTATGCTGCGCTTTGCGCTGGGCGCGCTTTTTTGTCTTGCGCGTCTTTTCGGCGGCTATGCGCCGTTTGCGCTAGGGATGACCGCCGCCGCGGGCGGCGGATGGTATGGGCTTTCGGCGCTGCTGGGCTGCGTGGCGGGCGCGCTTGCGTGGATGGACTTCTCCCACGCGCTTCGCACGATTGCCGCCGCTGTGCTGCTCTACACGGCAAATCGCGCGTTTTCCCCCTATCCCTGGTATCGCAAAAAGCTGTTCTTGCCGCTTTTGACCGCCGGATTGATGGGCTGCGTCGAGTTCGTGTACGTGCTGCAGGGCAACGGCGCCGGCGGCGATTGCCTGCTTGCCATGCTGTTTGCCGCGCTGTGCGCCTGCGCCTTTCGCCCGGCGCTGCAGGACGACCGCCGCGTGCTGACGCTGCGCGCAGGCCTGCCGCTGCTTTTGGGCGCGCTGGCGGCGCTTTCCGCCCTGGAGTGGGACAGCGGGTTTTCGCCGGGGCGCATTGCGGCGGTCGTTGCCGTACTGCTGCTGACGCAGGGGCAGGAGCGGGATGCGGCGCTTTCCGCGGCGCTGTGCATCGGCCTTTGCGCGGATCTCGCCGCGCAAAGCGAGAGCTTCCTCCACGCCGCGGCTTACGGCGTCTGTGCGCTGGTACTGGGCGTCGTCCGTCCGGAGGGGCGCGTGCGCACGGCGCTGGCGTTTGCGGGCAGCATGATGCTGTTTTCCCTGCCGCTGCGCGCGGCCGACGGGATCGTGCTGCTGTTTGAAAGCCTTGCCGGGACGCTGATTTTTTTGCTGCTGCCCACGAAGGTCGCGCGGGGCAAGCGCATTGCCCCGCAGAAGGACGCGCCGCGCGCGCCGGAATCCGCCCTGCGGCGTCGGTTGGAGGCGTCGGCGGACGCGCTGCGCGAGCTATACGACAGCGTGTCTCGCGCGCCGCGCATCCCGGAGGAGAATCCCGCCGCCGTCTTTGACCGCGCGGCCGAGCGCGTGTGCCGGGACTGCGCATTGTGCAGTGTTTGCTGGCAGCGGGATTACAGCCGCACCTACAACGCGCTCAACGACGCCACGGGCGCGCTGCTGCGCCGGGGCGAGGGAAAGGGCGAGGATTTCCCCACCTATTTTTCCGATCGCTGCATCCGTTTCCCCAGCTTTCTTGCTGCGGTCAACGGCGAGCTGCACGCTTTTTTGCTGCGGCGGCAATACCGCGCGCAGGTGTCCGCAGCGCGTGCGCAGGCGGCGGGACAGTATGCGCAGATGTCCGAGCTGCTCGGCGCCGCAGCAAGCGTGCCGGTGATGGCAAAAGCGCTTTTGACCTATCGCGTGGGACTGTCCGTGCGCCCGAAGCGCGGCGAACACGTATGCGGGGACTGTGCAAGCCAATTTGAGACGGAGGGCGGACGGCTGTGCCTGCTGCTCTCCGACGGCATGGGCAGCGGGGAACGCGCGCATCACGAATCCGCCATGGCGGTGCGATTGCTGGAGCGCTTCTTGCGCGCAGGGATCGACGCCACACCGGCGCTGAAAACCGTCAACGGCGCGTTGACGCTGCGCGCCGAGACGGACCGGAGCTTTACCACCATCGACCTTTTGACGCTCTCGCTGCAGAGCGGAGACGGGGAGCTGTACAAATACGGCGCGGCGCCGTCGTACTGCAAGCGCGGGGGGCAGGTGCGCCGGATCAGCGGACGGGGTCTGCCCGCCGGACTGCAGGAGAGCGCGCTGCCCCCGGAAATGACGCGCGTGCGCCTGGAGCGCGGCAGCTTTTTTGTGATGATCACGGACGGCGTGGCGGACAGCGCGGACGACGAGTGGCTGCAAAACCTGCTTGCCGGGTGGGAGGGCGACAATCCCCAACTGCTTGCCTCCGCCATTCTGGCAGACAGCCGCGAGCACTGCGGTGAGACGGACGACGCCAGCGTGCTGGCGCTCTATCTGCCGGAGGACGGGGCGCAGGCGGTATAGCGCGGCAAAAAACGCGCTCGGCCGGTATAGTTTTCCTGCGCGGCGGCAATACTGAGGTTGCTTGAGTTCAGCGGGGAAAAAGGAGGGATGCGTTATGGTACGGGGAATCTCCCGCCGCGTGATCGTCGTGGATGCGCCCGACACCGATCTTTTTGAGCAGGCCATCTTTATCGTGCGCAACGATGCGCTCCACCGCGGCGGCGTAACGGCGCAGCAGCTCGTTGAGGAGGCCTGCCGTGTGGCGCGCAGCTACGGCCACGCCCACAGTCCGCGCCGCGCCCGCCTGCACCGCGCGTTACCCGCCCTTTGGGCTGCCGCCGGGGCGGGGACGATCGCCCTGGCGTGGATATTAAGCGCCGTGTTCTGATCTTGCCCGGAAGCGCCGGGCGACGGTTTTTCTCTCCCTCATTTTTGCGGAGCGCCATGGGCGCTCCGCCTTTTTATGCGCAGGCTTCGAAAACGGGCCGTTTCCCGCAAAAAAGTTATTTACAAGATGTATAGAAGCGGTTATACTATACCGCGTGTAATCTTATTGGAAGAGGGGGCGGGAGCATGAACGCCGATTTTGCCCGCACGCTGGGTCTGCTGCGGCAGGAGAAGGACGTTTCGCAGCGCAAGGCGGCGAAGGACCTGGGGATTTCGCAGGCCCTGCTGTCCCATTATGAAAACGGCATCCGCGAACCGGGACTTGCCTTCGTGGTGCGCGCGTGCGACTATTATCACGTCAGCGCGGACTATTTACTCGGGCGGACGCTCTCGCGCGACGGCGGGATGATCGACTCCGAGGCGCTGTACGACTCCAGCGACGAGAAGGGAAACCTGCGCGGAAGTATCGCCGCAACGCTGCAAAAAAAGCTGCTGGTCAACGCCGTCAACCTGCTTTTTGAGCTGCTGGGCCGTACCGGCAGCCGCGAGGCGATCAGCGCCGCCGGCGGTTATCTCGGCGGTGCGTTTTACCAGACGTACCGCGCGCTCCACCGCGCCTCCGGCAGCAAGGATACGTATTTTGCCCTCCCCGGCGAGGCGTTCGGCGCCGGCGCGATGGACACGCAGATGCACCTGCAGCGCGTGCGCTACGCCGCGGCGCTCCGCACGCTTGCGGGGCAGGACGCGCCGATGCCCGCCATGGATAACGAGGTACTGAGCGAAAGCTATCCCGGCCTGATGCAAAGCGTAACGCAGGTGCTGCACACCGCCGAGGAACAGGCCAACGCCCTGCTGGAAAAGAGTGAGAGGTAAGCATGGATCAGAACAATATTCGAAATTTCAGCATCATCGCGCACATTGACCACGGCAAGTCCACGCTGGCCGACCGGTTGCTGGAAAAGTGCAACGCGGTCAGCGCGCGCGAGATGGAGGATCAGATCCTCGACAATATGGACCTGGAGCGCGAGCGCGGCATCACGATCAAGGCGCGCGCGGTTACGTTCGACTATACGGCGCAGGACGGGAAAACCTACACGCTCAATCTGATCGACACGCCGGGCCACGTGGACTTCAACTACGAAGTTTCCCGCTCGCTCGCCGCCTGCGAGGGGGCGGTGCTGATCGTGGACGCTTCGCAGGGGATCGAGGCGCAGACGCTGGCCAACACCTATCTCGCCATGGAGCACGATCTGGAGATTCGTCCGGTCATCAACAAGATCGACCTGCCCGCGGCAAATCCCAAGCGTGTGAAGGACGAGATCGAAAATATCCTTGCCATTCCGGCCGAGGATGCGCCGGAGATCTCCGCCAAGCTGGGCGTCAACATCGACGCCGTGCTGGAGGACATTGCGCACAACCTCCCCGCGCCCAAGGGAGACCCCGACGCGCCGCTCAAGGCGTTGATCTTTGACAGCTATTACGACGCCTACCGCGGCGTGATCGTCTATATGCGGTTGATGGATGGGCGGATCAAGCCCGGCATGGAGGTCAAAATGATGGCCACGGGCGCGACGTTCAAGGTGCTTGAGTGCGGCCTGCTGCGCCCGCTGGGCATGGAGCCGGCAGGTGAATTGCAGGCCGGACAGGTCGGCTATTTCACCGCCTCGATCAAGGACGTACACGAAACGCAGATCGGCGACACGGTTACCGGCGCGGAAAATCCCGCGCGCGAGCCGCTGCCTGGCTATCGCAAGGTGCGTTCGATGGTTTTTTGCGGCATTTACACGCAGGATGGCAGCAAGTATCCCGACCTGCGCGACGCACTGGAAAAGCTCCAGCTCAACGACGCCTCGCTGACCTTTGAGCCGGAATCCTCCGTGGCGCTGGGCTTCGGCTTCCGCTGCGGCTTTTTGGGTATGCTGCATATGGAGGTCATCCAGGAGCGGCTGGAGCGCGAGTTCGACCTGGATCTGGTTACCACGCTGCCCTCGGTCATCTACGAGGTGTACAAGAGCGACGGGACGATGGTCCGCGTGGACAACCCACACAACTATCCCGACCCTTCGCTCATCGAGCACGCGGAGGAACCGTACGTTAAAGTTACGATCGTTACGCCGCCGGACTACGTGGGCAATATCATGCCCATGTGCCAGGAGCGGCGCGGGGAATTCAAGGATATGCAATACCTGGACACCTTCCTGGTCGAGCTGCACTACGAGATGCCGCTCAACGAGATCATCTACGACTTTTTCGATGCGCTCAAGGCCAACACCAAGGGCTACGCCTCGCTGGACTATGAGGCCAGCGGTTACCGCCGCAGCGACCTGGTCAAGGTGGATATTCTGCTCAACGGCGATCAGGTGGACGCGCTGAGCTTCATCGCCCACAAGGACAAGGCCTATCCCCGTGCACGCAGGCTGTGCGAAAAGCTGAAGGAAAACATTCCGCGCCAGCTCTTTGAGGTGCCGGTGCAGGCGGCTATCGGCGGGCGTGTGATCGCGCGCGAGACGGTCAAGGCGATGCGCAAGGACGTGCTGGCCAAATGCTACGGCGGCGACATCACGCGCAAGAAGAAGCTGCTGGAAAAGCAGAAAGAGGGCAAAAAGAAGATGCGTTCTCTCGGCACGGTACAGGTGCCGACGGAGGCGTTTTTGGCGGTGCTGAAGCTGGACGAATAGCTTTTGTCCTCTTGCGAGCGGAGCGAGCCGCCGCGGCAGCGGCGTGAATAAAAAGGCGTATTCGGGAAAATACGAAAAGAACCCTCCCATGACCGAGGTCGTGGGAGGGTTTCGTTCCGGTTGTCTCAAACGGGATTCAACCGTTTGCGCAAAGGCAGCTTACTTGCGCTCGGCGTTGAAGGTCTTCTTGGCCTCTTCCCAGCCGGCGAGCAGGGACTTGAAGCCGGCCTGCGCCACGTCCTTGATCTCGGCGCTGGCGTCAGACGCAGCGGCGGAGAGCTTTTCGGAGGCGTCCTTCAGTGCGGACTTGGCAGCCTCGACCTTGGCGCCGATCTCGTCCTTGAGCTCCGGCGCGCCGGGGTTCTTGATGGCGGCCTGCGCAGCAGCGAGACGGGCGATGGGTACGCGGAACGGGCTGCAGGACACGTAGTCCAGGCCCACCTTGTGGCAGAACTCCACGCTGGAGGGATCGCCGCCGTGCTCGCCGCAGATGCCCAGCTTGATGTCGGGGCGGGTCTGACGGC